>JAYTBL010000076.1:0-5577 GCA_043736975.1 Polyangiaceae bacterium | reverse complement strand
GCGTCCTCGAGTGAGGGATCGGCCGTCTCGTCGACCAGCTCGCGAAGCTCGTCGGGCGAGACGCGCGCGATGACTGCGTGCCGCTCCTCGTCCGAGCTAGCGTCGAGCAAGCGAACGCGCCATCCCTCTTGCGACGCGCTCTCCCGGAATCCCGCCGCCGGCAGCGGGGCAGACGGCTCGGCGATGCGCTCTCGAGCGCGATCACACTCGGAGGTGAGCAGGCTCATGAGTCGATTGGCGGTTTCGACGTCCGATGTAGGGATGAAGATCGCGGGCAGCGGAGAGGTTCGCTCGATGACCACGCCGTCACCGCGGCTCGCGACGCCAAGCACCGTGGAGTACGCCCTGACCGATCCCCTGGTTTGTTTATTGCACAGTACACATAGTTCTTTCCATGCCGATCCTGCCCGGCTACATGGCGCGCATGACACGGCGAAGGACGCAGCGGCGGAAGGCGACAGTTGAGCGGCGACGTGTCTCGACATCGCGGCGCGGGACGAGAGAGACTGCGCGGAGGATGCGGCTGCCCCCCTCGGAGCGAACGGGACCTGAGAACACTCACGCGTTCGTGTCGGACTTGCTGGGTGCAGACGTGCACATGACGCGGGTGATGTCGCTGGCGAACGGCGTCGTCGGCGTGCTGCACGCCGCAGCGCTGGGGGTCCACGCTATCGGGCGAGGGCTTGCCGATGCTCTCGACCTCGATCCCAAGCACGCGGTGAAGCAGGTCGACCGGCTCCTGAGCAACACGGGGATCAAGATCTGGGACTGGTTCGCGCAGTGGGTCACGTTCGTCGTCGCGAGCCGGAAGGAGATCCTCGTCGCTCTCGACTGGACGGAATTCGACAAGGACGGGCACTCTACGATCGCCCTCTACCTCGTCAGCTCGCACGGACGAGCGACGCCGTTGATCTGGAAGACCGTCGAGAAGTCGAAGCTGAAGGACCGCCGAGGCGAGTGGGAGCTTTCGGTCGTCAACCGGCTGCACGAGATCTTGGCGGAGGGCGTCGACATCATGGTGCTCGCCGACCGCGGATTCGGCAACCAACGGCTGTTCGCGTATCTCGACACGATCGGCTGGTCGTATGCGATTCGCTTCAAGCAGAACACCACGGTGACGCACGACGGGCAGAGTAAGCCTGCGGCCGACTGGGTGCCGTCGAGCGGGCACGCGAAGATGCTACGCGACGTGCGCATTACTCAGGACGGGACCGCCATCGGTGCCGTGGTTCTGAAGCATCAGAAGGGCATGAAAGACTCGTGGTGCATCGCGACAAACCGCGCTGACCTCGGGGCCGCGGAGATCGTGCAGCGATACGCTCGCCGCTTCACGATCGAGGAGACGTTCCGCGACATTAAGGACAACCACTTCGGCATGGGCTTGTCGGCGACGAACATCCGCAGCGCCGACCGCCGCGACAGACTGCTCTTCATCTCGGCCATCGCGCAGGCGCTGCTCACTCAACTCGGCGCCGCGGGCGAGGCCTGCGGGCTCGATCGCATTCTGAAGACGAACACCGTCAAGACCCGGACGATGTCGCTCTTCAACCAGGGCTCGTACTGGTACCGCGCGATTCCCAACATGCGCGAGGAGCGTCTCCGCCCTCTCATGGAAGCGTTCGGCAAGATCGTCTCCGATCATGCGGCGTTCAAGGGGATCTGCGGCGTCATATGAGGGGATGGGTCAGGAGGGCCCGGGGTGGACGTATTTCCTGCTGGCCGTCCACGGTGCGGAGCAGTGGCGCCCACGCCGCTGCGATGTCACTTTGCGGATGCTACTCGGGCACGTCGACGACGACGTCCGGCGGACCGAGCGTGACGCCGGGCGTGAACGAGCCGGTCGAGCTTCCCGACGGCGCCACTGTTCCCAGCATCTCTTGCGGTGACGAGAGCGTGGCGAGCGCCACGGGCACGTGGGACGTGATCAGCAGCGGCAGTCGCGCGGATCAGGGCACGGCGACCATCACGGTGGACGCGAGCTCGATCGTCTTCGTTTCCCTGGAGAGCACGCTGTCATACACGGTCATTGGCGACCGGATGACCCTCACCTGGAAAGACCGCGGGAACGCTCTCGTGCCGATTGCCGTCACACACGCGACCAGCCCCGTGGACACGGGTATCGTGCCGCTCGCCGCGGGCGGCCAGTGGACCTTCGCGAGCAACACGAGCGGTAAAGAGAATTGCAGCGCCGCGCTGACCGCCAGCGGCTTCAATGCCAACTGCTCCCGGATCAGGACTCCCTTCGGCTACATCGGCGGACCCCTGGTCGCTGTCCGCCAGGAGGTGAAGAGCTCCGTCTTCGGCGCGCTCGGAGGCAAGTGGCATTTCACGGGCGCGGGCCGCGGCGCCCTCGACGCGACTCTGAGCGGTAACGTCTTTACCGCCGTTGTCTCGGGCGACAGCGGCGTCGCCGGGAACGACGCGTGGCTCACCGTCAATCTCTGCAACGGGGTGGCCGCCGGCAAGGCGTCCAACGGGCTCGAGATCGCCGCCACTCGGCGCTAGCTGCTTGAGGACCGGTCGCGCCGTGCTGGCGCTCGCGGTCGCAACTGCGGCTCTCGGAGCGATCGTTGTCAGGAGAGTAGGCCAACGTAGCGGGGAATGGCTCGCCAGACGGCGGCGCGGGGTCGGGTGGCGGAGCATGGGGTGGCCGAGATTCCGGGTGGGCGACGTGGGCGCGCTCGTGTGGGTCGCGGAACAACTCGAGGTCGTCGGGGTGATCAACCGAGCGTGCGGATGGTGCGGAGGCCCGAAGAGCGTGTCGCTAGGGGAGATGGTGCTCGCCGTCGCGGTTCAGCGCGCGTGCGCGCCGGCGGGGAAGTGTCACCTCGGCGCGTTCCTGGGAGGGTCGATTCCCCGCGTCTCGTGCCTGCCGACGGAGGCGTTCACCGGCCAGGTATTCCATCGGCTTGCGATGACGGCAGATGAAGGTCAGCTCGAGAGTGCGCAGCTCGAGCTCGCACGCGCGGCGGCGTCGCAATTCAAGCTCGGCGCAGACGTCCTCGCGTTCGATACGACAAACTTCGACACCCACATCGCGACGGTGACCCCGGGCGAACTGGCGCGGCGAGGGCACGCGAAGAGCAAGCGCTCCGACCTGCGCGTGGTCGGCCTCGGCGTGCTCGTGAGCGAAACGGGGCACGTTCCGCTGTTTCACCGGACGTACGCGGGCAATGCGTCCGACCACCGCGTCCTCGATGACTGCCTCGGAGGCCGAACAGACGGAGCTGAATCTGGACGTCGCGGGCTACTCCACGCTCGTGTCCTTGCCGCTCGGCACCAACGCAGCGGAAGAGGCACTCGAGCACGCGTCGAGCCGAGGAGCGATGAAGCCGCTCGCGGGCAAGCTCGCGGACGTGCGCGCAGCGCGCTTGCGCACGAAGGTCGGCGACCTCGATCGCACGCTCGTCGTCGTCGAGAGCCAGGAGCTGCTCGAAGGCCAGAAGCGAGGCATCGCGGCGGCGCTGAAGAAGGCGAAGAGCACGAGGAGAAGCGGCGAGCATCAGCGGCTAGTCCACGGCAGCGCAGTGAAGACAAGGACACGCGCCATGACCAAGAATCATCGCAGAATCCGCGCTGCGCTAGCGGATCAGGGACTGGGCGATGTGATAGAAAATCACGATGCGCGCTGCCCCATGCTTGGTCCTCGTCACCGCCCTGGTCGTCGCAGCATGCGGCGCGTCAGAGCCTGCGTCGCCGCAGCAACCACCCGCTGCTCCCTTCGTCGGGGCGTGCGGCGTGCTGGTCTTCAGGACGCCAGCGTGCCAGGGCGCGTTCGATTCGGTCTGCTGCTCGCTCGCGACCGCGTGCGCCAACGATCGCGCGTGCGGCGGGCTCGCGCAATGCGCGAACGACTGCAAGGTGTCCACGTCCGGACGCGCGCGGGACAACTGCACGGACGGCTGCGCGGTCCGAATGCGCGTGGCCTTCTGCGAGGGCAAGTGCCAGGGCCGCGGTGACGGTTGCACCGCCACGTGCACTCGGGACGGCGCGCCTGGCGATCCCATCGAAAGGTGGTTGCAGGTCACGAGCTGCAGCAAGGGCGTGCGGTACCCGGAAGGCGTCACCTGCAACGACAAGACGTGAGCTCGGTCGCGCCGCGGGCCCGTCGCGCCGCGGACACCGGTCCGTCCCGTCGAACGAACGCGCGGCGTCACGACGTCGTCACTTGATCGGGGGAGCCGGCACCGTGCCGTCGGTTCCCTGAGGCTCGTCAGGACAAGGCTGCACACTGGCAGTGTTGACCTTCTGCCAGTCGTCGGTGCCGCCGATGTTTCCCTCTTTCCAGATGCTCTCGATCTTCCGCCCGGCGGCGGTCTCGCTGCGGATGCAGGCGGGCGGCGCAGGCGCGCCCTCCGGCTCCCCCGAATCGGCGGCGCACGCGCCCAGTGTCAAGGCAGCAGCGAGAATGGCGAGGTTTCGCATCCGAAGTTCCTAGTAGAGCTCTGCTCGACGGCCTACCCCGACGCACGAGCTTCGCGCAGGAGCGGCGCGGTGGCCGCACGTCGTCACTTCGGACCCTCTCTGAAACACGCGACGGAGCAGCCGTCGCCGTTCAGGAGGTTGCCGTCGTCGTGCTCCTCGGGTCCGTTCTTCACGCCATCCCCGCAGCGCGCGCCGAGGAGACAATCGGTCGTGCACGCGCCGTACGCGCCAAAGCTCGAGTTCCTTGCGCCCTTGTCATACTGCTCGAACGGGAAGTCGACGACGCCGTCGCCGCACTGCGCCGGAAGGCGCTCGACCCCAACCCGACGCCGAGGTCGAGAGCGGACACGGCATCTCCGTGGCGCCGGTCGAGAGCGTCCAACTTCCAGACCTTCGACGTGCCATTGATCCCCACGGCGTAGTCGAGACCGTACGTCACCACGCCATCGAGATCACGACGACGACGAACGCGCGCCAGCCTCCGCTCACGCCGCGCGCGGCATGTCTTGCTGCACACGCGCTGCGTGCTTCGCGCCGAGCGCGCGGGCGTGAACGTCTTGCGGCACTCGGCGCAGCGGCGGCAGGCAGCCATGCCGAAGCGTCGCGCCCCTCGCGGGGCGGGTCGCCTTCCCGGCGCCAGGTGGATCAGTATGGCGCCGCTCAGCGACTCGAGCCTCTTGTGGGACTGCGTGCGCGTACTGGTTCGTCTGATGACGAAGGCGAAAGGAACGTTAGGCACCTCGTTCAACAGCCGGCGCCGTCGCGCGAAGCGTCGTGCGATTGGCATTCTCAACGCGAAGTCGAAGGAGCAGCGAACGGCGCTCTACCGAGACCTGCTCACGCGCGTGGTGGACCAGACGGAGCGGCGGGTCCTTCGCGGCGAATCGGTCCCAGCGACGCAGAAGCTCGTATCGATCTTCGAGCCGCACACCGACATCATCATCAAGGACCGACGCGACACGTTCTACGGCCACAAGATCTGCCTCACCAGCGGTGCGAGTGGTCTGGTGCTCGACGTCGTGATGGAAGAGGGCAATCCCTCGGACTCGACGCTCGGAGAGTAGCCCAAGTTAGCCGCCCATGGCGGAGAAGGGGGTGGCGAGAGGCTGGAGAGCGCGGGGGTGGCAGGCCGAGATTTTGCTGACGCTGGAC
>JAYTBL010000075.1:0-5577 GCA_043736975.1 Polyangiaceae bacterium | reverse complement strand
GTCAGAAGCGGGGGATGGCCAGCTCGAGCTGCTGGCGCGTGAACGTGCCGCTCTCGTCGACCGAGTAGTTGTCCTTCTCGATCTGGAACGTACGCGTCGCCGTGACGTCGGCGGTGCCCGTGACGCGGAAGGGCACGGTCGGCGCCGTGTACGACTCCCTGAGGAGCAGGAGGCCGAGGTCGATGGGCACATTGACCGGGATCCGCACCGTCGTCGTCGCCTTCGCCGCGAGCCACACGCCCTCGTTGCCGGCGCGGTAGTCAATGGGCAGCGTGTACTTCTCGGCGAGGAGCGCGGTGCCGCGCATCGCGCGGATCGCGACGTCGTACGAGTTCGGGTTGTAGACGTCGAGGACCATCGTCATGACGACGCCTACCTGCGGCGGGAAGCCCAGGCTCATGCCGCTGATCTCGGCGCGATTCAGCTTCATCGTCGGCTTCGACGCGCAGCCCGCGGAGCCCAAGCTCGCGAGCGTCGCGAGCGGCAGGAGGAGGACAAGCGCGAAGGAAAAGAGGCGAGGGGAGGTCGTCGTCACGTGCAGAATCTTACACCGACCAGTGCTAGTACGCCTGCGATGTCACGCCGTCTGCTGTTCACCATCCCTTCCTATGGTTACCTGGAGCCGAATTTCCTGGCGCACGGCGATTTCGAGCAGGGAAAGACCGAGCGAAAGTACTTCCCGGACGGCGAGCGCTACCTGCGGATCCTCTCGGACCTGTGGGGTCGGGACGTGATCGTGCTGGGCGGGACCGCCACCGACATGGATGTGCTCGAGGTGTTCGACCTCGCCTCCGGCATCGCCCGGGCAGGCGCGCGGTCCCTGGCCATCGTGATCCCCTACTTCGGCTACCAGACGATGGAGCGCGCGGTGCGCGAGGGCGAGGTAGTGGTGGCAAAGTCGCGCGCCCGGCTGCTCTCGTCGATCCCGTCGCCCGAGGGCGGGACGCGCTTCTTCCTCTTCGACCTCCACACCGACGGCATCGAGTTCTACCTCGATGACCGCGTGCTCACGCGCCACATCTACGGCGCGCCCATGGTCACCAAGAAGATCCAGGAGCGCATGGGCATCGGCAACACCAGCTTCGTGCTCGGCGCGTGCGACGCTGGCCGCGCGAAGTGGGTGCAGAGCCTGGCGCGCGATCTCCACGTCGAGCCGGCGTTCGTCTACAAGAAGCGCGACTCGAGCTCGGGCGTGCTCGCCGTGACCGGGGTCAACGCCGACGTGCGTGGCAAGGAGGTCGTCGTCTACGACGACATGATCCGCACCGGCTCCTCGCTCGTGCAGGCCGCGAAGTCGTACCTCGGCGCGGGCGCCACGAAGGTGCACGCCATCGCGAGCCACCTCGTGCTCCCGGGGGACGCGCTGGAGTCGCTCCGCGCGTCGGGCGTGTTCGCGTCGATCATGGGCACCGACTCGCATCCCGGCAGCCAGAAGCTACCGAAGGAAGACCTCGTCTCGATCGCGCCGCGTCTCGTGGAGTGCATCGAGCGCGCAGCAGAGTGACGCTCCGAGGTCGGGGGCTGCGGAGGGGAGCGGACCTCCTCCGGCCGCGGTCCGCGGACTGATCTAGCGACCCGCGGCGGCGCGGTCGCGCTGGGCTTTGCGCAGCTCTCTTCTTGCCTCGGCGCCGCAGAAGCAGCAGCTCGGCGTGCGGGTGAGCACGGCGCTTGCGACGAAGCCGCTCGCGCCCAGGGTGCCCTCGACCGTGACGGGGACCGGCGCGTCGTCGTCCAACGCCTCCGCGAGCGGATCGGACAGGAAGCACGACGCGTAGCGAACGGGCATGCGGAAGCCCTGGCTCTCGATCGCGAAGCGATACTCGCACGGGGATTCCATACGCACCATCGAGCCCGCTACGAGCTCGCCTGCGACGCGCATCGGCCCGTCCCGGGCCTCGCTCGTGAGCACCTCGTCGACCCTGGTGGGTCGGCTGGGCGCGAGCCAGGTCGGCGCGCTCGTCGCGAGGAGCCCGACCGTCAGGGTGGCGGAGACGCCGCCGGCGAACGCGAAGAGGCGGTTTCGGCGCCGGTGATCGGGCTCGATGGCGATGGCGACCGCGCCGTTGGGACCGACCTCGGGATCCTGGCGATACGCGCTCATCCGCGGGATAGACAGGGCGCGAGGCGCGCACATTCCCGGCACGCGTGAGGGGGCCGAGGTCGGGTGAGGCAGGCGGACGTCGCCTCGATCGCGGCCCACGCAGCGGCGTACGCGTGATCGGCAGGATACACTCAAGGAAGTGCCAAGACCGCCGGTGACCACCGCGTGAGACGAGCGGGCAAGCATCACCCCAGGGCGCGCCGGAGCAGCGCGCCGCTCGAGGCGGCGGACTCGCAGGTCCGGTTCCGATCGTTCATCCCGCTGGCGCTGCCGGACGCGTCGGTGACGAGCATCCCGCGGCTCGTCTCCGTCGCGCCCGAGCCGCTGCTCGGGCCGCTGCTCGGGGACGAGGCGCCGCTGCGTTTGCGGGCGCCGTACGTGGCGCTGCTCGCGAGCTTCACGCTGTTCGTCGCGATCGCGGTCGCGCCGCCTCCGCCGCGCGGCGGGCGGGGGAGGTCGCGCGGCGCGCCGTCGAGCACGATCCCTCCGAGGCCGAAGGATGGCTGCTGCTCGTCGCCACCGAGATCGAGCTCGGTCACCCGGAGGCCGCGAACAAGGCGCTCACGGCCTGCGCCGAGCGCGCGTCGCACGGCCCGCGAGGAGAATGCGTCGCGCTCATGCAACCGAACGGCCCCGGGCCGCAACGGTAGAGCCTCGCGCAGAGTCGTGCGACGATGGGGCATGCGCTGGCACCCCCGTGTCCTCCCGCTCGCGACGGTCTTCGTCGCTGGCTGCTGTGTCGAGACGGCTGAGGGGACGTGGTCGACCGCGTTCTGACCAGCGGCGCGAGGCGGAGAAGGTCGATGCGAACCGTGCCGGTGATGATCTCGTTCGTGCTGATGGCGTGCTCGCGACCCACCGCGACCAGCGGTGATCCGGCACGTGATGCGCCCACGGCGGCGACGCTCGATGCGGGGCCGGTCGTCGTCGCGACGACGGCGGTGGCGGCGGGAGGGCCTCCGTTGCCGGCGGGCGCGGTGGCGTGTCCCACCGTCCCAGGCGGGCCGACGTGCGTGCGGTTCGCGAGCGTGGAGGACGCCTTTCGCTGGGTGCTCGCGCACCAGCCCGTGATCCTCGCGGTGGGTGAGGCGCATGCGCAAAAGGGGACGGAGAACATCCCGTCGGCCACGAAGCGCTTCACCGAGGCCTTCTTGCCGGTGCTCGAGCACCGCGCGAGCGACGTCCTCGTCGAGGCGTGGGCCGGTGATCCCAAGTGCCAGCAGGCGGTGAAGGCGGTCGCGAGCGCGCAGAAGCCGGTGCAGCAAGCGCAGGCGCAGACCAACCCGAACGAGTACCTCACGCTCGGCAACCGCGCGAAGGCGCTGGGCATGGTGCCCGATCTCCTGCGCCCGAGCTGCGACGACTACGCGAGCCTCGCCGACGCGGGCGCCGACACCATCACCGCCTCCCTCGAGTTGATCAAGCGGCTCACCCAGGCGCAGGCGCTCAAGCTGTCCCAGCGCAACGAGGGCCTGAAGAACGGCCAGCTGGTCGTGACGTACGGCGGGGCGATGCACAACGACCTCGCCCCCACCGAGTCGCTCCGCAAATACAGCTTCGGCCCGGAGCTCGCGCAGGCGACGAAGGGACGCTACGTGGAGCTCGACCTGATCGTTCCCGAGTACGTGAAGAAGACCGAGTCGTGGGAGAAGCTCCCCTGGTTCGCGTCGTGGCAGGCAGACGCCTCCGCGAAAGACAGGCCCACGCTCTACCGTCTGGGCGATCACAGCTTCACGCTCCTCTTCGCCGCGACCTCCGCACCGTAGAGCCGCCACGATCTCGGTCCCGCTGCACTTTGCGGGCGCAGCGACGGGGAGCGCCTCGTGCGGGATCTCGGCCACGAACGTCCGCGCTGACCGATTGCAGTTGAAATTGGACCCCGCGATCCGGGACCCTCTCGTTTCATGAGCACGAAACCATCGAGCAGCGCTCCCCCGCCGACCACCCCGGGCGTCGAGCCACGGGCCGTTGTCACCGTGGAGGACGACCGCACGGGAATGTCGGACGAGGCGCTGAAGCGCGCGTTCTTCGATCACCTGTCCTATTCGCTCGGCAAGAACGCGTTGAACTCCACGGCGCTCGACCGCTTCGTCGCCCTCGCGCTCACCGTGCGCGACCGCCTGACCTACCGCTGGGCGCAGACGCAGGAGCAGTACACGAAGAACGACGTGAAGCGGATCTACTACCTCTCCGCGGAGTTCCTCCTCGGCCGCGCGCTCGCGAACAACCTCCACGCGCTCGATCTCTACGGTACGGCGCACACGCTCTTGAAGGGCGCCGGCCTCGATCTGGCCGACGTCCTCGAGGGTGAGCCTGAGCCTGGCCTGGGCAACGGCGGCCTCGGCCGCCTCGCGGCGTGCTTCCTCGACTCGATGGCCACGCTCGGGTACGCCGGCTACGGCTACGGCATCCGCTACGAGTTCGGCATCTTCGAGCAGGAGATCAAGAACGGCTGGCAGGTGGAGCGCCCCGACGAGTGGCTCAAGTTCGGCAACCCCTGGGAATACGTGAGGCCGGAGTACGCGGTGAACGTGAGCTTCGGCGGCCGCGTCGAGGCGGTCACGAACGAGGCGGGCGATCTCTCGGCGCGCTGGGTCGACACCCACAAGGTCCTCGGCGTCCCCTTCGACACTCCGATCGCGGGCTTCCGCAACGACACCGTGAACACGCTGCGCCTGTGGCAGGCGCGCGCGGGCAACGAGTTCGACCTCAAGGTGTTCAACGATGGCGACTACGTGCGCGCCGTCGAGGACAAGAACTCGAGCGAGGTCATCTCCAAGGTCCTCTACCCGAACGACAGCAACCAGGCCGGCCGCGATCTGCGCCTCAAGCAGGAGTACTTCTTCGTCGCCTGCGCGATCTCCGACATCGTCCGGCGCTACAAGCGGAGCCACAAGTCGTTCGACGAGTTCCCGAAGAAGAACGCCATCCAGCTGAACGACACGCATCCCGCGATCGCCATCGCGGAGCTGATGCGCGTGCTCGTCGATCTCGAGCGGCTGCCCTGGGACCGCGCGTGGGAGATCACCGTCGCCACCTGCGGCTACACGAACCACACGCTGCTCTCCGAGGCGCTCGAACGCTGGCCGGTGGCGATGTTCGAGCGCCTCCTGCCTCGGCACCTCCAGATCATCTACGAGATCAACCGGCGCTTCGTGCGCTCGGTGATGGCGCGCTTCCCCGGCGACGACGCGCGCCTCCGCCGCATGTCGATCATCGAGGAGGGCGCGGAGAAGAGGGTGGCGATGGCGCACCTCGCGGTGGCCGGCTCGCACGCCGTCAACGGCGTGGCCGCGCTCCACACCGATCTCCTCAAGCGCGACGTGCTCCGCGACTTCGCGGAGATGACCCCCGCGAAGTTCTCGAACAAGACGAACGGCGTCACCCCGCGCCGCTGGCTCTACCACTGCAACCCGCGCCTCTCGGCGCTCATCACCGAGGCCATCGGGCCCTCGTGGGTCACGAACCTCGATCAC
>JAYTBL010000074.1:0-5581 GCA_043736975.1 Polyangiaceae bacterium | reverse complement strand
TTCGCGACGGTGACGCCGTCCTTGGTGACCGTCGGCGAGCCGAAGCTCTTCTCGATGACGACGTTACGACCCTTGGGGCCGAGCGTGACCTTGACCGCGTCGGCGAGGGCGTTGACGCCCGCGAGGATCAGGTTGCGCGCGTTCTCGGTGTAGACAATTTCTTTTGCGGACATGTGATTCGTACCTCTGCGTTCAGTTGAAAATTCTTGGGTGTGACGCTCGCGTCTCGCGTCCGTGCTCACGCAAGTGGTCGGCTGTAGCGAAGCGGATTCCGCGTCAGGTCGTCGTTCGTCGCGCGGAGGCGTACTCCTGTACGTCGAGCACGCGAACGGCGAGCTGGCGCGGAAGACGCGAGCTGCGGCCGGTCACGTCTCGAGGACAGCTAGAATGTCGTCTTCGCGGACGATGAGGCGCTCTTCGCCCTCGAGCTTCACCTCGGTGCCGCTGTACTTGCCGAAGAGAACGCGGTCGCCGACCTTCACGTCGAGCTTGCGGACCGTGCCGTCCTCGAGGACCTTGCCGTTGCCGACGGCCACGACCTCACCCTCGATCGGCTTCTCCTTGGCCGTATCGGGGATGATGATGCCGCCCTTGGTCTTCTCCTCTTCCTTCACACGCTTGAGGATCACGCGGTCCTGCAGGGGTCGGATGCTCATCTCGGTCTCTCCTTCGGGGCCTCCCCGACCTGCGGGGGGCGAATGGCTGTTTGCTAGCACTCACCCATGGCGAGTGCTAACGACGACGCCGAACATAATCCCGCCGCACCGCGCGTCAAGGGTCAGCGGTCGCGCCGCGAACGATCTCCCACACACCGCCAAGCCGTGGAGATTGCTCGCATTGTTCTTGGGTGAACCGATGTGGGACAGGGGTTGTTCCCGGCGCCAGCACTCGCCCTTGAGAGTGCTTGCGAAGGGCCGGCCGTAACGTTCCGGACATACTGGCTTAATTGCCGCCGGATCCCGCCGTGTAATACTCCATAAATTATGTCGATCGTGGCCACAGCTTCGGTGTCGGATTTCTTCGGTGAGATCGTGGAGGACGCAATGAAGTCCCACGGTCTCAAGGCCTCGGAAGGCGCGACCTCCTACGTCGTTGCCCTCCTGGCCGAGCTCGCCAAGCCTGGCAGCCCGATAGAACGGACCCTCGAGCGGCCGCTGACTCTCCTCCTCGACGAGGCCCTCAAGACCCCCGCCCGCGCCGACCGCTTCGAGAAGCTCCGGACCCTGGGGGACGGCGTCCTCTACTCGTCCGGCTTCTTCGCCGAGAGCTTCGCGGCCCGCGGCGTCGACACCCAGTATGTCATCAGCATCGGACGGACCGCCTACGAGACCGCCGGCTCCATCCTCCTCCGACCGGGCGAGAAGAAGGAAGAGCAGGGCTTCGATATCTTCGCCGAGCTCGCGAAGGACTTCGCGGCGTTCGTGGCGGTGCTGAGCGAGGTCGCGAACGCGACCGTCGCCAAGAGCGTCGCGACGTCGCGCAACGTCCTCAAGCTGTACGAGCGCTGGCTCAAGACCGGCAACGAGCGGCTCGGCGAGGCGCTCGCCTCGCAGGGGTTCGTTGCGCCGCGGGGAGGCGGCCGGGTGCTCTCGTGACGAAGGCGCTCGAGGGCAACGGCGCCGGGCTGGTCCGCGAGATCGCGCTGGCCGGCCGCATCCAGCGCGGTCTCGAGACCCTGTACCGCCTCGATCCTGCGGCCGACGTGGACGCCTTCGTCGCGCCCGCCGGCGAGGGCGAGCGCGAGACGCTGTTCGTGCGCGAGTCGGAGGACGGCCTCGAGCTCCTCCTCCGTCTCCCGCAGCTCGCCGAGCGCACCGTCGACGTCGAGGGCGCCGGTCTCGATCCGCTCTGCCAGATCATCGAGGGCGTCAGCCACTTCGTGTACCTCGCCGATCGCGCGTCGCAGAACCGCGAGGCCACGCAGCTCGAGATGGAGCTCCAGGCGGAGGTCGACAAGTACGTGATCCTCGCCTCGTCTCTCCGCGACTTCGACGAGCGCACCAGCCGCCGCCTGCGCGAGCGCCTCTACGAGAACATCGCCTACGTGCATGATGCACACACCGAGGAAGGCGAGCGCTATCGCGTGGCCAACGCCAGCGCGCGCCGCTTCACGCGTCGCCTGGAGCGGGACTACGTCACACGCGCGCGCTTCCGCGAGCTGCAGGACGAGTTACGCCGCTTCTTCCACCTGGGCCAGGGCGAAAAGCTCCGCGCGGCGTGACTGGACCGCTGCGCGTCCACCGGAACGGTGAACGTCCCTGGCTCGCTTCGCGAAACCAGCGAAAACACGAGGGCTGGTGCGATAGGGAGCGCGGCACGAACGGTGCTTCCGCGTCTGGTCATGAACCTCTCGAAGATCGCTCTCGTCTCGTCCGTGGCGCTCCTGGGCATCGTGGCGGTCGGCTGCGCCGCCAAGCAGTCCGACCCCGAACCCCTTGGTACGAGTGAGTCCCTCCTGGTCGAGGACAGCACCGAGTCCGACGAGACCGACGGCACGATGGAGTCGGGCGTCGAGGAGCCGCTCAGCGGAGCCGAGCCGACCGATCCCGGCACGCCCGCCGAGGGCGCAGACGTCGCCACGCTCCTCGGAAAGATCAAGGCGAACGCCGGCAAGTGGTTCCAGCCCGCCGGCTGCATCACCACCGAGATCACCGGCAATGTCGCGAAGCATCTCTTCAAGGGCTGCAAGGGCCCCTACGGATTGGTCGACTTCGACGGCACGATCACCACCACCTACGCGCTCGAGGGCGGCACGCTCACCGTCACCCACGAGGCGACCGGCTTCAAGGCGAACGGCGCGCAGATCGAAGGCAAGCGTGTCGTCGTGTACACGCGCAGCGGCACGACGATCACCAAGCGCCGCACCGGCTCGTGGTCGGGCACGACGAAGAAGGGCAAGGCCTTCGCGCACCAGGCCGACTTCACGGTGACGTGGGACGCGACCGCGAAGTGCATCACGCGCGACGGCACCGCGCAGACCACCATCGCCGCGCGCGAGCTCTCGCACACGATCGCCGGCTACAAGCGCTGCGGGATCGGCAACCTCGGCTGCCCCGAGAGCGGCACCATCACGCTCGAGCGCACCAGAGGCGTGAAGAGCCAGAGCGTCACGCTCGAGTTCGAGGGCGGCCGCGACTTCACGATCACCGGCCCCAACGGCCGATCGGTCACGCGTCAGCTCGTCTGCAATCCGTGAGCGCGGCGCTCAGAGCCCCATGAGCTTCGCGACGTAGTAGCGCATCGTCTCGGTCGTCCCTCCCCCGATGCGGAGGAGGCGCTGGTCGCGCCACGCCCGCGCGATGCGCATCTCCTCGATGTAGCCCGCGCCGCCGTGAAACTGGAGGCACTGGTCGATGACCTCGCTGCCGAGCTCGCCGACGAAGATCTTCGCCATGCTGATGATCTTCACCGTCTCGAAGGAGATCGGCTCCTTCTTGACGTAGTGCTCCTCGTTGAACATCTCGGCGGCCTTGTAGGTGAGCGCCTTGCCCGCCTCGAGCTTCGTCTGCAGGTCGACGAACTTGTGCTGCCAATACTCGCGCTTGATGATCGGCTTGCCGAACGCCTTGCGCTCGCGGCCGTAGGCGATCGCCTCGTCCATCGCGAGCTGCAGGCCGGCGCACGCGCTGGCGCAGGCGATCAGGCGCTCGGCCTGGAAGTTCTGCATCAGGTACATGAAGCCCTGGTTGGGCTGGCCCAGCATGTAGCGCTGGGGAACGCGCATGTCCTCGAACGCGAGCTCCGCGGTGTCGCTCGCGTGGTTGCCGATCTTCTTCAGCTTCTTGGAGACGCTGAAGCCCTTGGTCTTCGTGGGCACCAGGAAGAAGCTGCAGCCGTGGGCGCCGGCCTCGGGGTTGGTCTTCACGAGGAGCGTGACGAAGTCGGCGCGCGTGCCGTTGGTGATGTACGTCTTCGCGCCGTTGATGATCCAGTCGTCGCCGTCCTGCTTGGCCCAGGTCTGGATGCCGGCGACGTCGCTCCCGGCGTTCGGCTCGCTCACGCCCAGCGCCGCGATCTTCTCGCCGCGGATGGCGGGGGTGAGAAACTCGGCGATCTGCTCCTTGGTACCGAGATCGCTGATGACCGGCGTGGCCATGTCGCTCTGCACGAGCAGACCCATCGAGACGCCCGAGGAGCCGCAGCGCGGCAGCTCCTCGGCCTTCGCGATGCTGAACCAGTAGTCGCCGCCCGCGCCCCCCTGCTCCTCGGGGTAGTGCGCCCCGAACAGCCCGAGCTCACCCGCGCGCTTGAAGACCTCGTTGGGGAAGATCTCCGCCCGCTCCCATTCGTCGGCGTAGGGAGCGAGCTCCTTCACGCAGAACTGCCGGACGGTGTTGCGAAAGTGGTCGTGCTCCTCGCGATACGGACTGGGCATACAATAGTTCGTACACGAAATATCATGGACTGCAAGAGCTGGGGAGCAGGAAGCCAGTCGGTCCCGCTCTGCAAGTAGCCCGGGCAGCGGGTCGCGCGTTCGCTATCGTCGGCGCATGACGAGCAGCGGAACGGCGGCGGTTACCGGCGCCACGGGCTTCATCGGCAGCGCGGTGGTGCGCAAGCTGCTCGCCCAAGGGCGCGCCGTGCGCTGCCTGGTCGAGCCGGGCGCGAACACCTCGAACCTGGAGGGGCTGCCGGTGGAGCGCGTTGCCTGCGACGTGACCGACTCCGCGATCATGAAGCGGGCCCTGCAGGGTTGTCGCTCGCTGTTTCACCTCGCCGCCGTCTACAAGACGTGGCTGCCCGACGAGACGCTCATCTACCGCGTGAACGTGGAGGGCACGGTCTCGACGCTGCTCGCCGCGCAGCAGGCCGGGGTGGACCGAATCGTCTACACCAGCTCGATCGCCGCCATCGGGCTGGTGGAGGGCGGCCTCGCCGACGAGACCACGACGTTCAACCTCTTCGACATCGCGAACCCCTACATCCTCTCGAAGTGGCAGAGCGAGCGCATCGCGATGCGGTTCGCGGAGAGCGGCCTGCCGGTGGTGATCGTCAACCCGGCCTTCCCGTTCGGCCCGCGCGACATCGCGCCCACCCCCACCGGCGCCATCATCCGGGCGCTGCTCGCCAGGCAGGTGCCCGGGCACGGCCCCGGCGGGTTCTGCACGATCGACGTCGACGATTGCGCGGAGGGCCATCTCCTCGCCGAGGAGAAGGGCCGCGTCGGCGAGCGCTACATCCTCGGCAACGACAACGTCTCGCTCAAGGAGCTCTTCGACGTGGTCTGCAAGGTGGCGGGCCTGAAGACGCCGAAGCTGCCGATGCCGCGATCTCTGGCGGCGGGCGTGGCGCTCGGGATGGAGCTGTGGGCCGACCACGTCTCGCACGAGCAGCCGAAGGCGACGTACCGCTCGATGCGCTACGCGCAGCGCAAGGCGTTCTTCTCGAACGCGAAGGCCAAGCGTGAGCTCGGCCTGCCGACGCGCCCCCTGGAGGAGACGGTACGGCGGGCCGTGGAGTGGTTCCGCAACGACTTCGCGCGTGCTCAGGCGGGCTGAGCGCGCGCGGGGGAGCAGGCCTACTTCTTCTTCGCGGCAGGCTTCTTGGCCGACGGCCTCTTCTTCGCGGCGGGCTTCTTCGC
>JAYTBL010000073.1:0-2156 GCA_043736975.1 Polyangiaceae bacterium | reverse complement strand
GAGCGCTCACGAGATCTCGAGAGCTCCAGGATCTCGAGAGGGCGCGTCGCGGGAATCTGCGAGCGCGCGCGCGGCGTCACCCGATCGGGGGACGCTAGCCCGACGACTTGCCGAGCCGCTTCTTCATCGCCGCGAGCTCGCGATCGATCTCGCGCTCGTCGATCGCGGGCTTCTTCGCCGCTAGCGACGGCGGCGCGGCGCGCTTCGCCGCGGGCAGCGACGGCTTCGGCCCATCTCCCTGACTCCCTTCCTGCTCGCCCACCACCGGAGCATCGCGGAGAACGAGGCGCAGCGACGGCGCGATGCCAGCGGCGGCCTCGGGGGCATCGAACAGCGATGGCATGCGCCCACGATCGCCGGTGAGTCTACGATGGGCGCGCGCGACCTCGCGAGGGGCGGGCGTTCGGCGAAGGGGCATGGCTCCAGATCAGCTCCGGAAGTAGGGCCGGTCGTAGGAAAGAAGCGGCCCGGGAATGGCGAGGGCGAGCAGGAGCGCCGTCACGAGGAGCCCCGCGTCCTTCGCTCCCATCGTGTCCCTGCGAATCTCTCGATCCTCGTGCGATCACACTTCGAGCAAGGGTCGCATCCACCTGCCCGCGACCGGCTGAATTCCCGAATGGAATCGAGCGAAGGAGCGCTGGCATCCCAGGTGCACAGGCGGGAGGCATGATCTCCCGCGCCTCGCTCCTGGTCGGATCGGCCCTCGTTCTCGGGGCGCTCGGCGTCCTCGCGTGCAGCGCGCCTGCCCCGGCCGCCAAGCCGCTGGTGGTGCAGTGCGAGGAGCAGGGCAGCGACGGCTGCAAGGAAGACGGCGTCAAGAAGAAGAAGCCGTCGGAGACGGTGCCCACCGACGTCACGGAAGAGGGGAACCCGCTGCAGGACCCGCCTCCCGCGCCCACGACGAGCGACGCGGGCACGAACGCCGACGCAGGCGGCGTCGGCGCGAGGTGCGCAGCGCTGCAGCCGTGCTGCGCGGCGCTCCGCGTGAAGGGAGTCACCGGCTCCGCCAACAACTGTGACTCCGTCTACGCCGCCAACAGCGAGTACGGCTGCTACAGCGCTCTGCTGGATCTCGCGACGCCCGACGACTTCTACGACCCGCCCGCCGCGTGCACGCAGCCCTGAGGATGCGGCCTGCGACGTGGTGAACACGCTCCCGGCTGGCCAGGAGTGCTTCGGCACCGCCAGAGACGATCAGAACGTTGTCGACCAGACGCCCTTCGCCGTGCTCACGCAGAAGTCCTGCTGGTACGCCGCGTCCTTGGCCGTGTACCAGCGCCGGATCTCCGGTCCTTCCTTGCCATTCGCGGGGACCGCGCACTTGCCGATGAACCCGGACATCGGGCAGCTGGGACGCTCGCGGGCTCCGCCTCCTTCTTCGCGGGGCACGCGGTGAGGCCGGCGAGGAGCGTCGACGCCGCTGTCCGCGATGGTGTCGCCGAACTCGAGCTTCGTGAGCGCGTACGCCGCGCCCATGACATGCACGATGAGGAGGTTGAGGTCCGCCGTGCTCGACTCGTCGTAGGGGTTGTCCTGGCAGTTCCACGGGTAGCGGAACGCGAGTTTGTCGCTCGTGAGCGCGCTCTTCTCATACCAGGTCGCGAGCTTCTTCATGGACGGCTCGACCTTCGGGTCCGTTGCCGCTGGGAACCCCCGCGAGCCTGGACCACTCGAGCTTCGCCACGATGGTGTCCTCGGGTGACGCCACGAACACCGGTACGCCGAGGACGCTCATCTTCATGCGTCGTGCGAGATCGTCGCGGCTGAACGCCCGGTCCTTCCGTACGACCAGATCGACCTTCCAGGCCGAAGCGAGGTCGATCATGTTGAACATCGAACGCCGCCGGAGCGCGTCGCGAGCGGCGGCGAGCCCGCTGTAGTTGACGTGAAATGACGGACGTGGGGTAACGATTGGGAAACGGGCAGTATGCACGCATTCGGAGAGCGCTCTCCGGCAGAGACCGAGCCGCCGCACCGACTTCGGCTGACGCGTCGCGGTCGTCTTCGCGGCCGCCCACTTGTCGGTCAAGTCCAGGTCGCGAACCCACCGTTCGATGTGGCGACGGCCCCGTCTCCGCGACCTTCGCCGCCGACTTCTACGCGAAGAGCCACGTCAGCGGGATCGTGCTGCCCATCGCGCAAACCAGCGCTTCGCC
>JAYTBL010000072.1:0-12770 GCA_043736975.1 Polyangiaceae bacterium | reverse complement strand
ATCGCGCAGCCGTTCCGGTGTCGGTGCGCGAGGAGAACCGATGTCCAAGGAAGTGTGGTTTCGTCGTGCGGCCTTTCACGTGGCCTGCGCAATCAGCGTCACGGTGGGGACGGCGGGCGGAGCACACGCAGATCCTGGTGCGACAGTCGGTCCCGCTGCGGCGGCGCCGCTATCTCTGTCACTGAAGGAGGCGATCACGCGCGCCGAGCAGCGGGCGCCGGACGTCGTCCTCGCGGGAGGTGCAGTGCGCGAGGCAAAGGCGCAGCGCCTCGGCGCGGGCGTCGTCTTCCCCGTGAACCCGCGCCTCTCCGGAGACGCGCGCCCGCCCATCACGGGCGGCACGATCGGTGACCTCGGCTACGCCGCCAGCCTCGAGGTCTTCTTCGATGCCGGCGGCGCGCCTGGCGCACGCGTGCGCGAGGCGGAGCGCGTGAGCGACGTCGCGGTCGCGAACCTCGCGCTGGAGCGACTGCGCGGCCGCATCGCCGCGTGGGTCGCGTACCTCCAGGTGCGCGTCGCGGACACGCGCATCGAGGAGACGAAGGCGCTGGTCGGGATCGGCGAGCGCATCCTCCGCGCGTCCAAGCAGCGCGGCGCCGCGGGCGCCTCCGGTGACATCGAGGAGACGCTCGCCACCTCCGACCTCGGCCTGCTCCGCGCCGCCATCGAGTCCGCGTCTCGCCAGCGCGAAGAGCACCTGTCGACCCTGCGCGAGCTCCTCGACCTGCCCGCCACGCAGTCGCTGGTCCTCACCACGCCGCTCGATGAGCCGCCGCCCGCCCCCGAGGCCGATGCGCTCGTGTCCCGCGCCGTCCAGACCAGGCCCGAGCTCGCGCAGATCCGCGCCCGGCTCGCGTTCCTCGAGGCGCGCTACGACCGCCTCGGTCGCGAGCGTTTCCCGCGGCTGGGGGCGTACATCGGCGTCGACGCGGCGCCGGTCAGCCCGATCTTCGGTGTGCTCGGCCTCTCCATCGAGCTGCCGGTCTTCCAGCGCAACCAGGGGCCGCGCGCGGTCGTCGATGCCGAGCGCGCCACCGAGCGTGCTCGCCAGGACCTGCAAGCGCGGCGCATCCTGCGCGAGGTGGTGGCCATCCGCGCCGCGTACGAGTCGCGCCGGAGCGAGCTCCAGCTGCTCTCGACCAGCGTTGTGCCGCCGGCGGAGCGCACGCTCGAGCTGGTCGAGCAAGGCTGGCTGGCCGGCCGCTTCGATGTCTTCCGCGTCGCGACCGCGGCCCGTGACGTGGCGAGGGCTCGCGCATCGCGGCTCGACGCACTGGAAGCAGCCTGGCTGGCGCGCATCGCGCTCGATCGTGCTGCAGGAGGAGTGACGCAGTGAGCCTCGAACATGCCACGACGCCCCATGCGCCCGCGCGCAGCAAGACCACGCGCTACGTCCTGGTCGCGGTCGCCGCCGTCGCGGTCGCCGGCGGGGTCGCCTACGGCGTCCTCCACAAGTCCACGCCCGCCTTCGCCGAGCCCCCGCGCGACGTGCCGTACATGGACGGCAAGTGGATCCGCTACTCCGCCGCGTACGCACAGCGGGCAAAGCTCGAGTTCGCGGCGGCCGAGGCGGCGTCGCTCACGCCCGTCGTCAATGTCACCGGCACCGTGACCTTCGACCCCGAGCGCGTCGCCGCGGTCGGCGCGCGGATCTCCGGCCGCGTGCGGCGCATCCTCAAGTTCCCCGGCGACCCCGTGAAGGCCGGCGACACGCTCGCCGAGCTCGAGAGCGCCGATCTCGGGCAGGCGCAGTCCGCCGTGCTCGCCACCCGCGCCCACGCCGAGGCCGCGACCGCCAACGAGAAGCGCGAAAACCAGCTCGCCGAGGCGCGGGTCTCCTCGCAGCGCGACGCCGAGCTCGCGAAGGCCACCGCTGCGAGCGCCCGCGCCGACCTGCACGCCGCCGAGCAGCGGGTGCGCGCGCTGGGCGGCAACCTCGGCAACGAGATCGGCGTGCTGTCCATCACCTCGCCGATCCCCGGCAAGATCGTGGAGTCTCACGTCTCGCGCGGTCAATCGGTGGAGCCCAGCGCCACGCTCTTCCGCGTGGCCGACCTCGGTCGCGTCTGGATCGAGCTCGCGGTGTTCGAGCGGGAGCTCGGGCACATCACCCAGGGCGACGCCGTCGAGATCTCCCCGCAGACGAACCTGGGCGTCGTCCTCAAGGGCAAGGTCGCGCACGTGGGGGACGTCATCGAGCAGGAGACGCGCAGCGGTGACGTCCGTGTGGTCGTCGAGAACGCCGACGGCTCGCTGCGCCCCGGAGAGTCGGTGCTCGCGAAGATCCAGACCAAGACCACCCCAGCGCCGATGATCCTGCTCCCGCGCGAAGCGGTCATCAGCATCGATGGGAAGCCCACGGTCTTCGTCGCGCACGACGCCACGTCGGTCGAGCCTCGCTCGGTCACCACCGGCGCCCGTGATGGTCAGCGGGTCGAGGTCCTCGACGGCCTCAAGCCCGGCGAGAAGGTCGCCGTTGCCGGGGTCTTCGCGCTCAAGTCGGAGATCTTCCGCTAGCCATGCTCGCCTCGATCGTCGCCCGGTCCATCCAGGTCCGCTTCTTCGTGATCGCGATGCTCGCGGTGCTCCTCGCGGGCGGGGCGGCGGCCGCGAAGTACCTGCCGATCGACGCGGTGCCCGACGTCTCCACCGTCCAGGTCTCGGTCATGACCGACTGTCCCGGCTTCTCGCCCACCGAGGTCGAGCGCTCGGTGACCTTCCCGATGGAGGCCGCGCTCAACGGCCTTCCCCATCTCGCCGAGCTGCGCTCCGTCTCGCGCGGAGGCCTCTCCGCCGTGACCGTCATCTTCAAGGACGGCACCGACATCTGGTTCGCGCGCCAGATGGTGCTCGAGCGCGTGCGCGGCGTGGAGGGCTCGTTACCCAAGGTGGCGGGCAAGCCCGAGCTCTCGCCGGTCTCGGGCGGCCTCGGCGAGATCTACCAGTTCGTCGTTCGCTCCGACAAGCACTCGCCCACCCAGCTCCGCACCATCCTCGACTGGGAGATCATGCCGAAGATCCGGCAGGTCGCGGGGGTCATCGAGCTCAACACGATGGGCGGCGATCTGAAGGAGTACCACGTGGTCGTCGACCGCGGCCGGCTCCACGCCCACGAGATGACGCTCAAGGACGTCGCCGATGCGCTCGCGCGCGCGAACGTCTCGGTCGGCGGCGGCTACCTCGATCGCGCCTCGGAGTCGTTCGCGCTGGTGGGCGTCGGCCTGCTCAAGAACGAGGAGGAGATCGGCAACGTCGTCCTCCGCACCTCGGCCGACGGAACGCCGCTGCTGGTACGCCAGATCGCTCAGGTGAAGATCGGGGCCGCGCTCCGGCACGGCGTGATCACGCGCGACGGCGAGGGCGAGGCGGTCACCGGCGTGGTCATGATGCTCATCGGCGCCAACAGCCGCGACGTCGTGGCGAGCGTCAAGGCGCAGGTCGCGAAGGTCCAGAAGGACCTGCCTCCCGGCGTGATCATCGACCCGATCTACGATCGCGCGGACTTCGTGGGGCGAACGCTGAGCACGGTGCTCTCCAATCTGGTCGAGGGTGCGCTGGTCGTGACGGTGGTGCTCGCGCTCCTCCTCGGCACGATCCGCGGCGCGCTCGTGGTCGTGCTCGGGATCTTCGCGTCGATGTCGGTCGCGCTCTTCGGGATGCACCTGTTCGGGATCACCGGCGACCTGATGAGCCTGGGAGCGATCGACTTCGGCTTCCTGGTGGACGGACCCATCGTCATTCTGGAGTCGGTGCTCGCGGCGACCGCGGGGCACAAGCTCGTGAAGCGCGCGCGGGCGAAACAGTACGCCGAGATCGCCGCCGCGGTCACGCGGCCGGTGGCGTTCGCCGTCGCCATCATCATGCTCGTCTACCTGCCGCTGCTCTCGCTCGAGGGCATCGAGGGCAAGATGTTCCGCCCCATGGCGGTGGTCATGGCCTGCGCGCTCTTCGGCGCGCTCGTCTACTCGGTGGTCTTCTTCCCGGCGCTGCTGGTCACTTTCGTGCCCCCGCCGGTGAAGGCCGGCCCGCGCTGGGTCATCGCGATCGAGCACGCCTACAAGGCGCGCCTGCCCCAGGTCCTTCGCTTCAAGTGGGTGCTGCTCGGAGCCTCGGGCGTGGGCCTGGTGGTCAGCTTCGTCCTCATGAGCCGCGCCGGCGCCGACTTCCTGCCGCGCATCGACGAGGGTGACCTCGTCGTCACCTTCCGCCGCCCACCGTCGATCAACCTCGCCGAGGCCAAGGAGCTCGATCTCGCCGCGGAGCGCATCCTGAAGCGCTTCCCCGAGGTGGTCACCACGCTGGCGATGACCGGCCGCGCCGAGGTGGCCATCGATCCCGTGGGCAACGACAACACCGATGTCTTCGTCCACCTCAAGCCGAAGAAGGAGTGGACGACCGCGCACGATCTCGACGACCTCTCCGTCACGATCAAGAACGCGATCGAGAGCGAGGTCCCGAGCACGTTCGTCTCGGTCTCCCAACCGATCGAGGACAAGACCAACGAGCTGATCAGCGGCTCTCGCGCCGACGTCCAGATCGCGGTCTTCGGCGAGGACCTCAACGAGCTGAAGCGGATCAGCGAGGAGCTCGGCGGCGTGGTCCGCGGCGTGCAGGGCTCGGGCGACGTGCGCATCGAGCGCGTGCTCGGCGCTCCCACCATCTTCGTCCGTCCGGACCGCGTTCGGCTGGCGCGCTATGGCGTCGCGAGCGAGGATGCGCTCTCGGCGATCGAGGCGGCGCGCGTCGGAATGCTGGTGGGCTCGATCTACGAGGGCCATCGCAAGTTCGACCTCCGCGTCGTGGTACCGCCTCGCACCTCGTCCCCCGAGGCGCTCGGTGAGCTCTTCGTCGAGGCGGCGGGCGGTCGGACCGTGCCGCTCTCCGAGGTCGCGAAGATCGAGGAGACCGAGGGCCCGACCCAGGTGCGCCGCGTCGGTCTCACACGCACCGTGCGCGTCGAGGTGAACCTGCGCGGTCGCGATCTCGTCTCCTGGGTCGAGGACGCGCGTCGTCAGGTCCAGGCGAACGTGAAACTACCGACCGGTTATACGGTCGAGTGGGGAGGTCAGTTCGAGAACTTCGAGCGCGCGCAGAAGCGCCTCGCGCTGGTGGTGCCGATGGCGCTGGCCATCATCTTCGGCATGCTCCTCGCCATGTTCCAGAGCGCTCGCTACGCGGCGGCGGTCTTCGCGGTCGTGCCCTTCGCGCTGATCGGCGGGATCCTCGGGCTGGTGGGCCGCGGCCTCGCGTTCAGCATCCCTGCGGCGGTCGGCTTCATCGCGCTCGCGGGCGTCGCGGTGCTCAACGGTGTGGTCATGGCGGCGGACGTGAAGCGGCGCGTGGAGACGGGCTGCGTGCTCGAAGAGGCGCTGGTCGACGGCGCAACGCACACGATGCGCGCCGTGCTCACGACGGGCGCAGTCGCTGCGTTCGGGTTTATCCCCATGGCCATCGCCACCGGCGCCGGCGCCGAGGTGCAGCGTCCGCTCGCCACAGTGGTGGTGTCGGGCATTCTCGTATCGACACTGCTGACGATGTTCGTACTTCCCGGTGTGCTCCAGCTCGCGATGCGTGGCGCGAAGCGTGGCGAGGAAGACGACGAGGAGCGCGAGGCGGTGGTCGGTCCCGTCGACACGACCCACGGTAGGCCTCTCTCGGACCCCTGATCGCCAGCGCGCCCGTCGACCCTTTACGAGGGCTACACCGCGGCCTACGTTCGAGTTCCTACTCAGGACCAGTCGGGGGGCTGTCATGAGCGAAACATCGAGCCGAGCAAGTCTGGATTCGTTCCTCGAGGAGGTGCGGATCGTCACCAAGCAGGGAAGCCTGCTGTCGCGCGATCCGCCGACCGTCCCGAGCGCTTCGAGCGGCGAGGCGCTGCTCGAAGCGCTTCGCATCTGTCGCGAAGAGCTCCTCGTCGCGGAGGAGCAGCGGGTCGCGCAGGTCGAAGAGTCCGCGCGCATCCAGCGTCTCCTCGACGCGGAGCGGCAGCGCTACGCCGATCTCTTTCGCTACGCGACCGACGGATACATCGTGACGGACGCGCACGGCGTGCTCCGCGAGGTGAACCTGGCGGCGGCGCATCTGCTGGGCTGCGAGGCGCGCTTCCTCGTCGGCAAGCCGCTGATCGCGCTGTGTAGCACCACGGAGATAGCCGCCATCCACGCCGCGCTCGGAAAGGCGGTCGCGGGCGCCTACGTCGACCAGGACCTCACCTTCCATCGTCCCGATGGCAGTCCCTTCCTGGCCTCGATCCGCGCCACCTGCCTTCACGATCAGGGCGCGCTGCTGTGGACGCTCGCCGAGCCCTCGATCCCGTCCCCGCCCAGTCGCCGCTCCGGCATCTACTCGGCCTTCGTGCCGGTCGACGGCGAGAGTGCCCAGCACGACGAGGAGCTCGCCATCGATCCCAGCTTCCTGGCGGTGCTCGCGCACGATCTCCGGAGCCCGCTGAGCGCCGTGCTCGGATGGACGCAGCTGCTCCAGCGCCACGCGATCAGCGCGGAGGAGGTGCCGCGCGCGCTGGCGGTCATCGAGCGCAGCGTTCGCTCGCAGCTCGGTCTCATCGAGGACGTGCTCGATCTGGCGCGCCTCACGACACGAAAGCTGGAGATGAACTGCGAGCCGCTGGAGCTCGGCGCGTGCATCGAGCGCGTCGTCGAGAGCCTGGCGCCGGCGATCCAGAAGAAGCGTCTGGAGCTCACCATGCGCCGCGGCGACGCGGACGTCCCGATCGCCGCCGACCGCAAGCGCATCGAACAGATCGTCGGTAACCTGATCACCAACGCCGTGAAGTTCACGCCCAGCGGTGGCCGCATCGCGGTGAGCGTGGGGGCCGAATCGCAGCTCGCCGTCGTGCACGTCGAGGACAGCGGGCTCGGGATTGATCCCGGGATGCTGCCTCACGTCTTCGAGCGACACGTCCAGGACGAGACGGTGCGCGGCACCGGCGGCCTGGGGCTCGGCCTCTTCATCGTGAAGAAGCTCGTCGAGCTGCACGGCGGGACGGTGCTGGTCACCAGCGAGGGGCTGGGCCATGGGAGCACGTTCACGGTGCAGATCCCGCTTCGCCCCGGCTCGGTGCCCGTCGCCGAGGAGCCCGTCCGCGCGCGCCCTCCGCCGGACTCCGACCTGAAGGGCTGCTACGTCCTCGCCGTCGACGACGACGAGGCGACGCGGCAGGTGATGGAGGTCATTCTCAAGGCCCAGGGGGCGCGCGTGGCCGTGGCCGGCGATCTCGAGAGCGCCGAGCAGATCATCTCCGCCGACCTTCCGGACGTCATCATCAGCGACATCGGTCTGCCGGGCGCGGACGGCTTCGAGCTGGCGCGACGCTTCCGCGCGAAGTGTCCGCACGTCCCCTGCGTCGCGCTCAGCGGCTACGCAGGCACCGCGGATCGCGAGCGGGCCCGCGCCGCCGGCTTCGTCATGTTCCTCGCGAAGCCGATCAGCGTCAGCGTGCTCGTGGAAGCGGTTCTCCTCGCCAGGTCCCGCCCGGCTCCGGTCTAGCGACCGAAGGGCGGGAAGCCCGGGATCTGCGGGAGCTGGCCGGGCGCCAGGCCCGGGATCTGCGGGAGCTGCGGGACCTGACCGGGTTGCAGGGGCGCGCAGCCGTTCGCGGGGCGGGAGTTGTCGGGACAGATCAGACCGCAGATGCCTTGCATGACATCGACCAGCTGATCGGAGCCGCAGTCGTCGTCCGCGACCTCGCCGGCCTTCGGCGCGTCGGTGAGCTTCACCTGGTAGGCGAAGTGCATCCACCTCTGGACCATGGCCTCGCTCACCCAGCCGTACCCGCCGTCACCCCAGCTCGTACCCCAGCTGTTGTGCACGAGGAACTGCTTGCCGTTCGGGGTCTCGCGGTAGCCGGACATCGTGACCGCGTGACCACCGTTCTCCTGCTGCCAGTCAGGGATCACGCCGCCCTTCATCTTCGAGTTCGACCACGCGAAGCCGTCGATCTTCATCGCGATCCACAGGTCGGCGCCGCTCGCGAGGATCTGAACGATCTGCTCGAGCTTCGCGGGCTGGGTGTCGAGCTTCTCGTACGCGCCGACGCGGTAGAGGGCGCCCTGATCGGCGCGATCCGACTTCGCGACCAGCGCCGGATCCTGACGGAACGTGCCCGCGACGACCGGCGGCGAAACGGCGCTGCCACAATCACCGATGATCGGGTTGGCGATCTTGCATGACTCCGAGTGGCTCTGGCCCCAGAGCGACATCGGCGCGATGGCGCGGCCGAGGTTCGCGTCCGCCGCGGCGCCCATCTGCGGGTAGCCGTACGCGGCCCACACGTGGTTCGCCGAGGCGGCCTGCCCGGCCTGTCCCGGCTGCTGCTTGCCCGCACGGATGGCGGCGTTGTCGATGGTGGTGGAGAGCGAGAAGGCGGTGCACGCCCCGACCGGCCCCTGATCCTTGATCGGGCCCTCGAGGCCGAGCGCGCGATGGTCGACCGCGGCGGGCGGCGCGTCACCGACGATGACCGGCGGTGCCGGCGCGCCGTTCACGCCCTTCGCGCCCTGGAAAATGCCCTTGCTGAAGCCCTGGGTGAGCCCCTGGAGGAACTGCGGTCCGAACACCTTCACCGGCTTCCACTGCGTGGTGCGGTTCGAGATCGCGAGCGCCTTGCGGGGCGAGAGGTGCGCGATCGACTTCTGCGCGGGCGCATACGCGTGACAGTCGACGCGGGTCCAGACACCCTGCGCGACCTCGAGGAAGCCGCACGCCTTGGGGTTACGACCGACCAGCGACTGGATCTGCGCGATGTTGATCGGCTCCCGGAACGCCGCGACGCCCGGAGCTACGGCGCTCGGCGCGTACCCCGGCTGCGGGTAGCCGGGCTGCGGCGCGTACCCTGGAGGAGGCGGCTGGCGCCCGATCGAGCCCGCCACCGGCTGCTGCGGATACTGCTGCGGATACCCAGGAGGCGGCGGCCGGTAGCCAGGCGGCGGCGGCGCCGGGCGCGAATCGGTGCTGAACGAGCAGGCCGCGGCCATCAAGGAGACAACCACGACAGCGCCGACCGACACGTTCTTCATCGCTGCGTATCTCCCAGGACTCGAGGCATACGTCGATGGACGGGCCTCGGGCACATGATATTCGCGTGATCTGACGCCACAAGGGGTGACAGGGCCGAAAAGTTGTAGCGGCCGGTGGCCTCCTGTTACGCGGGTGGACATGACTCGTCGCATCGCTCCGTCCATGTTCGAGCGTGGACCCGGGGCCCAGGCCAGGGATGTGGACGAGACCGGAGACGTGGGGCCCCATGATCGGGCATTTCGGCCCATGTTGCGGGCCGGCGAGCGCTTCGCGCGGGACGCTGCGAATCGCCCCATCCTCATGTTCGAGGACGTCTTCAAGTCCTACCGCCCGGGGGCGCCCGTCCTGCGCGGCATGAATCTGATCATCGAGCGCGGGGAGTTCGTCTTCATCACCGGACCGAGCGGCTCGGGCAAGAGCACGCTCCTGCGCATTCTCTACGCGGCCGAGAAGCCGGACGACGGGCGCATCCTCTTCCTCGGCCGCGACATCGCCCGCCTCCGCGAGGAGTCCGTACCGTTCCTCCGCCGCAACCTGGGGGTCATCTTCCAGGATTTCAAGCTGGTCCACTCGTGGACGGTCTTCGAGAACGTCGCCATCACCCTCGAGGTGCTCGGCCTGCCCGGGCGGCTCGTCCGGTCGCGCGTCGGCGAGGCGCTCGAGCGCGTAGGCCTCCAGGGCCGCGGCGGTGATCCGGCGGGCGTCCTCTCGGGCGGCGAGCAGCAGCGCGTCGCCATCGCGCGCGCCATCGTCGGCGAGCCGGCGCTCATCCTGGCCGACGAGCCCACCGGCAACCTCGACCCCCAGCTCGCGCTCGACATCCTCGGGCTGTTCGAGGAGATCCACGAGAACGGCACCACCGTGCTGTTCGCCACCCACGATCGCTCGCTGCTCGACGTCCGCGCGCGTCGCCTGATCGTCCTCGACGAGGGCAAGGCGGTCGACGTGCCGAACGGCGTCGGGGCCCCCGAGCCCGAGTTCGACAACGAGCTCCCCGTCTGACCTACGCGCATCAGGAGAACGACACATGTTCGATGGCTCGATCGGAACGACGCGCAGGGCGCGACGCGGCATGCTTCGCGAGTGGCGGCTGCACGCGCTCAGCGTGTTCTCGCTGGCGGTGGCGTTCGTCTGCCTCGGCGCCGCGCTGCTGGTCCTCACCAACCTCCGCGCCATCGAGGAGCGCTGGGCCCACGCTGGCCGCGCCTCGATCTACCTGAAGGACAATGCGCAGGCGCAGGACGTCGAGTCGCTGAAGCTCGCGCTTACCACCGTGCCCGGCGTGCTGGGCGTGCGCTACGTCTCCGCCGCGCAGGCGCGCACCGAGTTCGGGCAGAAGGAAGCCGGCCCAAAGGGCGAGCTCGCCGCGCTGCCCGTCGACGCCTTCCCCGCGTCGATCGAGGTCGAGGTCCGGCCCGAGCTGACCGACGCCGAGATAAGCGACATCGTCGCGAAGCTCCGGCAGCTGCCCGCGGTCGATGATGTCGAGACCTACCAGGCCTGGACGGAGCGCCTCGCGCGCCTCGTCAAGGGTGGCGTGACCGCGGCTGCGCTCCTGGCGATGGTCGTGTTCGCCTCGGTGCTCGCGGTGGTCGGCTCGACGATCCGCCTCGCGCTGCAGCGGCGGCGCAACGAGGTCGAGGTCCTCAAGCTGGTGGGGGCGAGTGACCGCTTCATCAAGGGACCGTTCCTCGTCGAGGGGAGCACGCAGGGCGCGCTGGGGGCCACCGGCGCCGTCGCCATCCTCGCGGCGCTCTTCTTCGTGGTGCGCGGGCGCCTCGACTCCGAGCTCGCGGGGCTGATCGGCATCGAGCCCTCGTTCCTGCCCTGGTACGTGGTGGCGGGTATGATCGGCACGGGGATCGTCCTCGGCACCCTCGCGGCGCTGCTCGGCCTGCGGAGGCTCGTCACCGTATGAGCGGGCATCTCGGCACCAGCACCCGCGGCGCGATCGTCCTCGCGGCCATCGCGATCGGGGCCGTGTTCTCGGGCGACGGTAACGCGGCGCCAGGCAAGAGCCGCGATCGCGGCGCCGGCATCGCGCCGACCACCACCATCGCCGAGCCGCTGCCTCCCGCCGGCCCGCTCGGCGTGGTGCCCATCCCGCCTGCGCCCGCCGCGCGCTCCGCGTCGACGACCCTCGCCCTCGCCGCGCTCGATCGCCGGATCGCCGACCTCGACGCCGAGGAGCAGTCCTCGAAGCGCGAGCTCGCGGAGCTCGGCGCGAAGATCGCCGGGTCCCACCAGCGTTCGCTCGTGCAGGGGCGCGCGTTCTATCGCCTCACCCGCGCCGGGATGCTCCCGGTCGGCGGCGGCTTCAACGAGCTCGTCTCGCATGCGATGCGCGTCGAGCGCTCGCGGCGTGGTCTCTTCGCTGATCTCGCCGAGGAGAAGAAGCTCCGCGGCAAGGGCGGCGACCTCTCGCGCGCGCTCGAGCGCGTGGCGCGTGACCGCGTCGCGCTCGGCAGCCAGCGCACGCAGATGGACGCCGCGCGGGTCGCCGTGGAGGACGAGTCGCGCCGCCAGGGGGCCTTCGATCGCGCCTTCGCGTCCTCGAACGGTCCGACCGAGTACGTCGCGGTCTATGGTGGCAACGGCGCCGCGCCGGCGGCCTCGGCCAGCGGCTTCGCGACCTCCAAGGGGCGTCTCCTCTTCCCGCTCGCCGGCCGCTCCGAGGTGCGCCCCGCCAAGCGCGAGGGCACCGACGGTCCAGGCCTCGAGATCAAGAGCACGCTCGGCGCTGCGGTCCGCGCGGTGTTCGGCGGGCGCGTCGCCTTCGCTGATCGCTACGGCCCGTACGGTCGCCTCGTCATCCTCGACCACGGCGACCACTACTACTCGGTGAGCGGTAACCTCGCCTCGATGGACGTGAAGGTCGGCGACGAGGTCTCGGGCGGCGAGCGCATCGGCTCGGTCGGCGACGAGGGCCGCGGCGCGATGCTCTACTTCGAGATCCGCCACGGCACCGAGACGCTCGCGCCCAGCGGCTGGCTGGGGATCTGATTGCGCAGGAAGGTATCGGTCGCGTTCTCGTAGAATGAGGGGCCCATGGCCCGCGCGCTCCGCCCCGTCACCCGTCGCGAGATCCTGGGAGGGTTCGCGACGTTCCCGCTCATCGCGCTCGTCAGCTCGCCGCCGCTCATCGCGGCGTGTGGCGCGCGACCGCCCGAGACTCCGCTCGCCCATCTCTACGGCAAAGAATGGGTGCATGGTGCATACAGCCTGTACTCGACCAAGTACGCCGCTGTGCAGACCTCCGCCGATCAGTCGTGCCACGACGTGTACCGCGTGCTCGCGCAGAAGGGCATCACCGCGCTCGAAGCGCTGCAGTCGCGCGACGTGCCATTCTACGTACGCGTCGACGAGGGCGCGCACGCCTTCAAGATCGAGCGCAGCGTCCCGGAGCGCCTCACCTTCACCGCCGACATGACCGAGGCCGACCGCAAGAGCGCCGAGCTCGGCTGGAAGAAGGCGCGCGATCACATCCACCACGACTACGAAGAGGTCCGCCGCCTCGACCTCGCGCTGACGCAGTTGCTGCAGCAGATCCAGCGCATTCGCAACGCGATCGAGGAGGGAAGGGTGGAGCAGTACCGGATTGTCGAGCAGCTCCTCGATCTGCGGAAGGATCCGAACACGCTCCCCTACCAGCTGCCCTACCAGGTGACGCCCAAGGACTACGAGGAGATCCTCCTCCTGCTCCTCGAGCGCCTCGAGGACGATCGCATGCG
>JAYTBL010000071.1:0-12773 GCA_043736975.1 Polyangiaceae bacterium | reverse complement strand
GCGGAAAGCGCCGCTTGCCCGTCACCAAGTAGCCACGCGGCGTCGCGCTCCGACAGAATTTTCGCGCGGCGCAATCATCCCGGCGTGGATCGGTCCGGGTCCATCTGGCGAGGGGGTAAGGGTGTGCTTTACTCATCACAGCCGCATGAACCCTTCGTCGCGAAGCCTCCTTTCTTCCCTCGCGTTGGCCCTCGCCGCGACGGGTTCGGTCACGTTCGTCATCGCCGCGTGCGGCTCTTCGTCGGACAGCACGTTCCCAGGCGGCGAGGACGGCTCGACGCCTGGCTTCGACACCGACGGCGGTCTCGGCAACGCGAAGCCCGACGCGGGCGATCCCTTCGCGAACGATCCGCCGCCGAAGTACTGCGTGCTCCCGGGGCAGCCGACGCCGCCCAAGCCGGGCGGCACCGAGGCGTGCCCCGATGACAAGAACAAGCCGGGCTGCGGCTGCACGACGTTGGGCGAGGAGGCCGACTGCTGGACCGGCCTCCGCGTGAATCGCGAGCTCGGTCAGTGCAAGGACGGCCGCACGAAGTGCGTCCAGATCGACGAGAACACGAAGGCGTGGGGCGCGTGCGAGGGCGAGGTCCTGCCGAACGCGGGGCAGACCAAGGGCAAGGCCGCCTGCAAGTGCTTCTCGCTCGGGCAGTGGAAGCTCGCGAACACGTCGCCCTGCTTCATCACGTACAACGGCGATGCAACGAAGCCGTACGCAGTGTCAACGGTCACTGACGGAACGGGCTCGAGCTGCGGGCCGCCCACCAGCCAGTGCAAGCCGGTCGGTCAGTCCGACTGCCCAACCATCCCGCAGAACAGCTCGGCGCCGCCGCCGAAGCCTGGGTCGGACTGGTCGACCGATACACTGAAGGTCGACTGCGCGGGTCGCTTCAAGCTCTGCTACGAGCTGAAGGCGGGGACGTTCGAGACGCCTAAGCCGAGCGATTGCTCTCTCTCCAAAGTCTGCGTCGAGGCGGACTACGTGAAGGAGAACGTCGAGCAGCCGTTCCCGCCGCTGCCGGCGTGGACCAGCTCGAACACCGCATGCGCCGCGCAGTGGGAGGCGACGGGCGGCTACGGCGAGATGAGCGTGGTCGGCGAATCGGTGCTCTGCGACAAGGTCGACGACGGCGCGGGCAACGCGTTCGTCTTCAACCGCGTGAAGTACTGCCCCTCGACGTGCCGCATCGCGGGCAACGAGACCAAGCCCGAGTGCCTGAACTGCCAGCAAGGCGGCAGCGGCACGTTCTGATCGCGACTCGCGACTCGCGGCCGGCTATCGGGCACCCCGGCGTCGGGGCCTCTCTGGATTTGGTGAAGATCCTTCACCATCCAGTCTCCCCGGAATCTTGCGATGGGCGCATCGCGTTCTCTCTGGATATGCTGAAGATTCTTCACCATCCGGTGGTGGCCGTCGAGGCCGGGGCGCTCGGAACGATGATGAAGGATCTTCACCATTTCGAGAGAGGGGCCATCAACGGGGGCGTCGCTCCGACGCTCTTGCCATTGGACCGCGGCGCAGGCTCAGCGCCGCGGCTGGACCACCGCGACCGCGACGTCGTCCGGGTAGCGGCCCGAGGGCAGGCGAGCGAGCGCCGCGAGAGACTGCGCGGAGCCGTCGCGCGCGGCGACGGCGATCGCGTCCGGTGACGCGTACTTGAAGAGGCCGTCGGTGCCCGCGACCAGCACGGCGTCGAGCGGCGAGCGGAAGAAGGCAGCAGGAACGGCGGCGCCGCTGCCAAGGCGCCGGCGGTGCTGGGATGCGGTGAGATCGTCGATGCCCGAGGGCCCCACGAGCCATGCTTCGCTGTCGCCGACGCTCGTGCCGGTGATGCCCTTCGCGGAGAGCGCGATGACGATCGCCGTGGTCTCGCCGGCCATCGCCGCATGGAGCGCGGCGTCCACCTCCGCCAACAGCGCTCCCCAGCGCGCAGCGTCGTGGAGGTCGAACGCGTCGTCGTCGAGCGCGCGCGCGATTGCCCGAACGAAGGCATCGCTGGCGGTCGCTCCGCCGCGCATGCCGCCCGCGCCGTCGGCGATGGCGACGACAACCACGCCGTCACGCTCCGCGATCACGACGCGATCCTCGGAGGCAGCCCTCGACGACCCGAGCGCGTGGGAGTGATCGAATCGCGTGGGCACGCCAAGAAACGCGGCCCATCGCTGGCTTGTTCCACCCAGACCTACCGAGCCATCAGTTGCGCCAGGAGCCGCTCTTCTTCGCGGCGCCGAGGGTCTCGAGGTCCTGCTCCTTCTTGAGGAGCACGCCCAGGAACGGGAGCTCCTTGACGAAGCGCTCGCTGCCCACGCCCGCGCTGCGCATCACCGCGATCCAGTCGATGAGCTCGCTCGTCGACGGGCGCTTGCGGAGGCGCGGGAGATCCCGCAGCTGGTAGAACGTGACCACCGCCTGATCGACCAGCTCGCGATCGATGTTCGGATGGTGGACCTTCACGATGCGCTTCATCAGCTCGGGCTCGGGGAAGTCGATGAAGTGGAACACGCAGCGGCGCAGGAACGCGTCAGGCAGCTCCTTCTCGTTGTTCGAGGTGATGACGACGATCGGGCGCTGCGCGGCGATCACCTCGTCGCCGGTCTCGCCGATCACGAAGCGCATGCGGTCGATCTCGTGGAGCAGATCGTTCGGGAACTCGAGGTCCGCCTTGTCGACCTCGTCGATGAGCAGCACGATCCGCTTGTTCGCCGAGAATGCGCGGCCGAGCGGCCCCAGCTTGATGTAGTGGCGGATGTCCTTCACGTCGCCGTCGCCGAAGCGCGAGTCGTAGAGGCGCTGCACGGTGTCGTAGACGTAGAGGCCGTCCTGCGCGCGCGTGGTCGACTTCACCGGCCAGTGAATGAGCTCGGTCTCGAGCGCCTCGGCGATCGACTCCGCGAGGAGGGTCTTGCCGGTGCCGGGCTCGCCGCGCACGAGCAGCGGACGCTCCAGCGCGAGGGCCGCGTTGACCGCCGCCTCCAGCGCGTCGTTCGTGAGGTAGGTGGCGGTGCCCTGAAAACGTTGGAACTCTGTCACGAACGATCGATAGAAGAGGAGCGGTCCTGCTTCAAGGCCCGCGTGGCGAGGAGCCAGGCTTTCCTCGCTGCGCCCCGCTCGCCGTGGAAGCGGAGCTTGCCCGCGGCATCGCGAAGCGCGGCCGCACGATCGAGGGGCAGGCGCTCCACCGCCTTCACGAAGAGCGACGCCGACAGATCGTCGAGCAGCTCCTCGTAGATCGTGACCGCGCGCAGCGGCGTCGCGGTGGTCGTGGCCACGCGGATCACCGTCCGCAGCTGGTCGAGCGTCTCCGTCTCGGCGGCGGTCGAGGCCGGGCCCTTCTCGATCACCGCGAGCGCCCACGCCTCGAACAGGCCGTCCACGTCGACCGGCGGCCGCTGCGCCGCCGCCAGGCGCTCGCAGGCCGTGGCGCGTCCGGTCCAGTCATCCGGCGCGCTCCGCCCGAGGACCGTCATGAGGACGCTGCGGACGCCCTCCACCGACCAGAGCAGCACGATCTGTGCGGCCGTCAGATGGAAGCAGGAGGTGATGCGCGCGAGGAGAAGCTCCCGGAGCGTGAGCTCGTCGCGCTGCCTCACGAGCTCGCGCATCAAGCCTTCCCATGGGTAGCCGCCCTTCCAGCCCGCGATCACCTCTCTCGCGACCACGCGCACGGGCAGGCCAACCGTCTGCGGATCGCGCAGCGTGTGCTCGGCGAGCGCCAGGAGACTGCGGTCGATCACGTCGGTCCGGAGGGACGCTGCCGGCAGCGCGCCGGCCGCCACCGCCGCGGTCTGCACCGCCGCCGCCTCGGCCGCCTCGTTGCACTCGACGGTGCTCTTCCAGGTCGTCGCCTCCTTGAAGGGCGGTCCGGCCGGCGCCTTGCTGCCGCCGTACGTTCCGCGAGGCGGCGGCGCGAGCCCGCGCAGGCGGCGCAGGCTCTTCGCGTCCCCGAGCTTCGCCAGGAGCTCCATCGCGCGCGTCGCCGCGCCCGGCGTGACGGCGGCGATCGCGAAGAGTGCATCATGCACGCGTGATCCGGGGTGCCTGCGGTACCAGGCGAGCTCCCACGGCGCAGGCTCCCACGCATCGGCGGCGTTCTTGTCGCCCGCCCGCCCCAGCTCGGGCCAGCGCTCCACGGCGCGCTCGATCCCCGGGATCGTGAAGAGGAGCTGCGCCAGCGAGCCGAACGGCGCGATCGCGGGGCGAGGTAGCTTCTTCGCGACGGCCTCGGTGACTTCCGTGATCTCGTTCTGCCGGAGGTAGGCGGCGAGCATGTTCGTCCACTCCGTGAGCTCGGGCCGGAGCGCCGAGAGCCGCACCAGCGCCCGCGCGCCGCCGGGCAGGAAGTGCCGACCCGCGATGGCGAGCGCCGCGCGATGTGCGAGCTGCGTGCGGTGACGGCTCATGAGGCAGGTCACGACCGCCTCGGGCTCGGGCCGGCGATCGTAGGCCCGCCCCACGGCGCTGATCGCGGCGCCCTCCGCCTTCTCGTGACACGGCTCGCACGCCGGCAGCCGGTCGAGCAGGTCGAGCCATGGCGCTTCGATGCGATCGAGAACGTCGAACGATTCCTCCACTCCGTCGAGCAGATCGGGCACCTCGAGCATCGTCAGGTGGGCGAGGCCGTGATCGCTCGCGCGCGGCGTCACGCGGCGGGCGCGCACCGCGAGATCGGCGAGCGCCATGGCGAGCCGCGCCGACGGCGGGAACGCCGCGAGCAGCCAGGGCAGGGCCGCCGCCGCCGACTCTTCGTCGAGGCGTGTCGCCGCAGCGAGCGCGCGGATCATGCCCTCTTCGCCGGTGCTCGCGAGCGCGCGCAGGATCGCCGGGACCAGCGCCGGGTGCTCCTGCGCGCGCCGGATCGCGCCCTGCTCGCCGAGCCGATCGCACAGCCAGCGGCCGAGCCCCACGTTCGCGGGCCCCGAGTCCCAGCGCGTCAGCAGCGACAGCGCGGCGTCGACGTCCCCCGCATCCATCGCGCTCCGCCCGCGCGCCTCGGTGGCGAGCGCCTCGAACCACTTGGGTGGCGCTCCAAGGCCGAGCGCGCGACAGTACGAGGCCACGTCGAAGTCCTCACCCCACGGGACCGTGCCGTCGTCGTACCAGAAGCCGTCGTGCAGCTTGTCTGGCTCCCCGGTGCCGGCGAGCGGCGCCCCGACGTCGGCGGCGAGCTCGCGGCAGAGCTGCGCGATCGCGCCGCGGATCGCGAGCTCCGCGGGCCCGCGCGTCGCGACGTACAGGTTGTAGCCGACGATCCGCAGCTCCTTGGTGATGGCGATCAGCTTGCGCGCGACGACCTTGCCGTCGCGGCTCCGCACGTAGAGCACGCGCTTGTTCGCGTCGACGGCGTTGGGCACTGTCGACGCCGCGTTCGACCCGTTGTCGAGCGCGAGGCACGTCGCGAACGGGATCCCCATACGCAGGACCTCGAGCGGATCCTCCTCGAGCGCCACGTCGTAGCGCGTGCCTTCCACGTCGATCGCGGCGCGCCGCGGCGCGAGCCACGCCCCCACGTCGATCCGCCCTTTTACCTTGGCGATCCACTCGCGGTTCTTCTCGAAGGAGAGCTTCACGCTCTCGCCGGTCGGCGCTGCGACCTCGCGCAGGAGGCGCCCCAGCAGATCGCGGTTGTCGTCGACCACCAGCCAGAAGCGCACCGCGTCGCGCCACGCCTGGGTCATCGAGGGGACCGAGATCCCCCACGCCTCGCGGAGGATCTCCCGGAACGCGGCGTCGAGCTCGCGCCGGTAGGCGACCGGGAGCAGCTCGTCGATGCGCTCTGCGAAGCGTCGCTTCGTGCGACCCCGCGGCGCGGTGGCGAGCGTGCGCTCGGTGGCCAGCAGCGTGGTCAGCCGCGCCTCTTGGCGCGCGTGACGCGTCGGAAGTGCCGCGAGGTGCGCGCGCTCCCGCGCCGCCTTGTCCGCGTGCTCGAAGTCCTCCTTCAACTGCTTGGTGAGCGCGACCGGCGCACCGGCGAGCTGGCACAGGTGCGCGAAACGATCGAGCAGCACGTCGTCGTCGAGCCACGCCGCGAGCTCGGGGAAGGCGCGGCGTCCCGCGCCCAGGCTCGTGCCCTTGAGGCGATCGAGGATGCCCGCGGCCTTCGCGGGGAGCTTCTGGAAGAGGCCGAGCGTGGCGTCGAGCACGGCGATGGGATCGACGCCCGCAGCCTTGCCCACCGCCCCCTCCTTCGTCTGCTCCATGAGGCACACAGCGAGCACGGCGACGTCCTCGTTGCGCGGCAGGTGCGTGAAGAGATCGGGCGAGAGCTCGAAGGTGATGCCGAGCGACTTGTAGTGGGGCACGAGGCGCGTCGCCCAGGTCGCGAACGCGCGCGCCGCCCGCGCGTTCGGCGCGCGCCCCAGCGCATCGGTGTGCCCCTCGTTGCAGGCTCGCGCGACGAGCTCGAGCGGCAGCCCCTCGGCGATCCACTCTGCCACGCGCCGCCGCACGTACTTCTTGAACGGCAGCTCCACCACCCCGAGCGCCTGCGCGAGCGTGAGCTTCGAGGTCGCGATCTCGGCCACCTCGGCGCGCTTCGCGATGGCGCGCTCGACGTCCTCGCGCGACAGCATCGGCACGCCGTCCGGCCCGATGGGAAACGTGAGCCCGTAGAACGCCAGCATCATTAGCGCGCGATCGCGGAACACCGGATCGCGCGCCGCGGGCAGCGCATACACGATGGCCCGTCCCGCCTCGCGCACCGCATCCTCGAACGAGCCGTCACGGAGCGGCGCCGCGAGGTGGGCCGTCGCCTCGGCGGGCGCCTCGGGCCAGGCCACCGTCTTGCGGAGCACGTCGAGCACGCGCGTCCGCCGCGCGCGGCCCGGTAGCTCCTTCGCTCGCGCGAGGCGCTCCACGAGCGGCGCGAGGTCGGCATCGGCCGCCGCCTGCCCGTTCGCGAGCGCGGCGAGGAGCGCCTCGATCCGCGACTGCGCGAGCCGCCGCCGCTCCGCGCCCAGCGCGGTGAGCCTCAGGTATGCCTGCTCGAGCTGCGTCGCCGACGCCTCGCCGTGCACGAGGCGCGCGAGCTCGACGACCCCGTCGAACCAGCCCTCGGGCGTGCGCGAGACGAGCCACGTCGCGGCAGTCGCGAGCTCGTCGATGCGCTCGCGCTTCTTCTTGAGCCACGCCTCGTCGATGGCGCGCGGCAACAAGCGCGCGAGGGCACGCTTGTTGTCGCGCGCCATGGCCAGCGCGGGCGTCGCTGACAGCGCCTTGAGATCGCGGTTGGCGGTGGCGAGCAGCTCGCGCGTCACGGCGACGGGCGGGCGCGCGCTCGTCACGGCGCGGCAGAAGGTCGCGCGGTCGAGCATGCCCTCGGCGCGGAGCCGCTTCACGATCGCGTCGGGATCGGTGATGCGCGTGCCCTCGGCCACGTGCACGCCGTCGGCGAGCCGCACCAGCGACCCCTCGAGGCGCGCGAGCAGCAGCACGCGCCGCTTGAGTGTGTCCCAGCGGTCGTCGCGGCGCTTTGCGCGGTTCTCGACGAGGGTCTCGCGAGGCATGGCCAGCTCCGACGATACCAGCTATTAAACAGGCATGTCCGCCCGCGCCGAACGCGCTGCCGTCGCCGCCCCCGAGGTGCGCCTCCCCCTCCCCTCGCGCGCGGCGGTGGAGCGGGCGCTCATCGAGCTGGAGCAGAGGCTGGGGCCGTCGAAGGTGGACACGACCGAGGCGGCCCGCGATGGGCACGCGGTCGACGAGAGCGAGGCCGTGGGACGGGTGCCCGAGGCGGTGGTGTACGCGGCGGACACCAGCGACGTCGCGCTCACGCTGACCATCGCCGAGAAGCACGGCGTCCCCGTGACCCCGCGCGCCGGAGGCACCGGCCGGACCGGCGGCGCGGTGCCGGTGGCGGGCGGCATCGTCCTCGCGACGAGCACGATGGGGAAGATCCTCGAGATCGATCGCGCGAACCTCGTCGCGGTGGTGCAGCCCGGCCTCGTCACCGCCGATCTCCACGCCGCGGCCGAGGCCGAGGGCCTCTTCTACCCGCCCGACCCGAGCTCGTGGAAGACCTGCATGATCGGCGGCAACATCGCGGAGAACGCCGGCGGCCCGCGCGCCTTCAAGTACGGCGTCACCCGCGAGTACGTGCTGGGCCTCGAGGCGTGCCTCATGGGCGGGCGGGTCCTCCGCACCGGCAAGCGCACCATCAAGGGGGTCACGGGGTACGACGTGACGGGCCTGCTGGTGGGCAGCGAGGGCACGCTGGCAGTGTTCACCGAGGCCACGCTGCGCCTCGTCCCCAAGCCGCCTCAGGTCGCGACGGTGCTCGCCCTCTTCGACGACGTCCGCGCCGCGGCCGATGCCGTCGCGCGCATCGTCGCGGCCGGCCTCGTCCCGCGCTGCATCGAGCTGATGGATGGTGCGACGCTGGGCGCGATCCGCGCGCAGGGCGTGGCCGTCGACCCGCGCGCGAGCGCGATGCTCCTCATCGAGGTCGACGGCGACGCCAGCGCCGTCCTCGACGACGCGCTCCAGCGCCTCGGCGCCGCGCTCACCGAGGGGGGCAAGACCATCGACGTGGTCGCGGCGCAGGACGCCTCGCAGCGCGCACGGCTGTGGGAGGCCCGCCGGCAGATGTCGTCGGCCACGCGAAAGCTCGCGAAGTACAAGCTGTCGGAGGACGTCGTGGTCCCGCGCACGCGCCTCGTCGATCTGCTCGCCTCCGTCGATCGCATCGGTGAGGAGACCGGCGTTCGTCACCTGGCCTACGGCCACGCCGGCGACGGCAACCTCCACGTCAACTTTCTCTGGAACGACGAGGGCGAGCGCCCCGCCGTGGACCGCGCCATCGAGGGCTTGATGCGGTCGACCATCGCGCTCGGCGGTACGCTCTCCGGCGAGCACGGGATCGGCGTGACCAAGGCGGCGTACCTCCCGATCGAGCAGTCGCCCGACCTCATCGCGCTCCAGCAGGATCTCAAGCGGGTGTTCGATCCCAGCGGCCTCCTCAACCCGGGGAAGATCTTCCCGACGGGCCACGGCTCCTGCTGATTCTGAATGCACAGAACGGTGTCGCGAAGGCCGTGCTTGCTTGCCGCCCGCTCGATTAGTGACCATTCCATGACCGTGCACGACGCAATGTCCCAAGCTTCTCCCCAAGCTTCTGAGCGCGCGCGGACCATCGATGACGTCGTCACGCGCGACCTCCTCGACTTCGGCGACGACATGCTGACGGCCGTCGAGCGCTTTCAGATCGGCTTCGTGCGCCGCACCTTCGAGTCGCCCGCGTTCGACCGTGTGATCCGCGCGCTGCAGCGCCATGTCGGCGCGAACTGGATCGACCGGTCGAGCAAGAACCTGCGCCGCGTGCACGGGGTCGAGCGCCTGCCTGTCCTGGGGCGCGACGAGAGCACGATCCTCGTCTGCAACCACCGCAGCTTCTTCGATCTGTACGTCGTCACTGCGTACCTCGTGAAGCGCGGGATGCCCCAGCGCCTCGTCTTTCCGGTGCGCTCGCAGTTCTTCTACGACCGGCCGCTCGGCCTCGCGGTGAACGGCCTGATGAGCTTCTTCGCGATGTACCCGCCGGTCTTCCGCGAGCGGAAGCGCGCGGCGCTGAACCTCGCGTCGCTCGACGAGGTGGTGCGCCTCCTCCGCAACGGCGGGGCGTTCGTCGGCCTGCACCCCGAGGGCACGCGCAACAAGGGGGAGGACCCGTACGAGCTCCTGCCCGCGCAGGGCGGCGTCGGCCGCATCATCCAGGCGGCGCGGGGCAAGGCCCGGGTCATCCCCGTCTTCGTCAACGGGCTCGGCAACGACATCGTCAAGCAGGTCAGCTCGAACTACCTCAGGAGTGGCGCGCCAGTGACGGTCACCTTCGGCAAACCCATCGACTGGGGCACCATGCTCGACGGCCCGCCCAGCCCGCGCCTCCACCGGAAGATCTCCGAGCACGCGCTCGACAAGATCCGCGACCTCGGCGAGGAAGATCGCGCGACCCGCGCCCGCGATCGCTAGACTTGGCGGCATGCGTAACTCGGTCGTCGCTCTCGCTCTCGCTCTCCCTCTCGCACTCGCACTCTTCGGCTGCAAGGACGGCAAGGAGCCCGCGGTGCAGAACACCACCGGCGCCGCCGCGACCGCGTCGCCCGTGACGCCGACCACCGCCGCCGAGCACGCCGAGGTGGGCAAGCCCGCGCCCGACTTCGCGCTCAAGGACCTCGACGGCAAGGAGGTTCGCCTCTCTTCGTTCAAGGGCAAGACCGTGGTCCTCGAGTGGTTCAATCCCGGCTGCCCCTTCGTGAAGGCGGCTCACCTCAAGGGCTCGCTCAAGGACGCCGCGAAGCGCCAGACGAAGAACGGCGTCGTGTGGCTCGCCATCAACTCCGGCGCTCCCGGCAAGCAAGGCGTAGGCGTGGAGGCGAACCGCGATGGCGCGAAGACGTTCGCGATGGAGAACCCGATCCTCCTCGACGAGGCGGGCGCGGTCGGAAAGACCTACGGCGCGACGAACACCCCGCACGTCATGGTCGTCGATGGCCAGGGAACGCTCGTCTACCGCGGCGCGGTCGACAACTCACCGGACGGCGAGGGCGAGAGCCCCACGGGCGGCAAGCTCGTGAGCTACGTCGACGCCGCGCTCGCCGACCTCGGCGCCGGCAAGCCGGTCGCGACCAGCGAGACGAAGGCCTACGGCTGCAGCGTCAAGTACAAGAACTGAGCTCTCAGAAGTCGAGCACGACGTCGTCGAAGCGGGCGGTGAAGGGGTCGCTCGGCGGGAAGAGGTAGACCGCGCCGATGCGGATGGTCGCCTCGGTGCCGAGCGTCGCGTCGATCGGAGCGTTGTCGAGGGCCTTCACGCCGTCGAACGTGACGTTCGCCTTGCCTCCCGCGAGGTCGACGTCGATCACGATCTTCGTCCAGAGCCCGGCGACCGGGAGGCGCGTCAGCAGGTGGCGCGTCTGCGTGGAGCCCGCTAGCTCCTCGAGGATCGCCGCCGGCGCGTCGGCGTCACCGTCCCGCAGGTAGAGCGTGAAGTAGTGGTTCGACGAGACATCGAGCGTCGCGATAGCGAGCAGCCCCTTGGTGATGGTGGTCGTGGAGAAGCGCGCCGCGAACGCCAGCGACGCGCGCGAGACGCTGCCCAAGACCGTCTTGCGGAGCGAGGCGTTGCCGCCGGCGCCGGCGTCGATTTGCTTCGTGACCACGACGAAGGAGACCGGGGCGCTGGTGAAGGTCGAATCGTCGAGGTCGATGACGCTCTGGGTGAGCACCGTCGACTGATCCCAGTCGTCCGTGAGGTCGCCGTCGTCGAAGTCGTCGCAGAACTTCGGGGTCTTCGCGAGACCGGCGCAGAACCCGGAGGGCACCACGTCGGGCGCGGCATCGGCGGCGTCGCGCCCGTCGTCCCCAGCGTCCGGCACCCCGGCCTCGCCCGGCGGGCCGGCCTCGGCGCCGGAATCGACGATCTCGGCCGTCCCACCGCCGCTCGAACCGCAACCGAGGGCGGAGGAGAGCGCCAGGGAGACCGTCGCGACCGCTGCCCACCCGAGAATGGACCGCGAAGGCATCGATCGAGGATAGCAGCCACTAGGACCTGCGCCCGGGGCAAAGTAAGCTGCCCGCATGTCCAAGGAAGCCCTGGTCGGCGCCGTCAAAGAGATCGTCACGCTGGCCCGCAGCGGTGACGCCGAGGCCTCGTTCGACGGATACAAGTCGCTCTTCGAGCGCCCTGATTTCTCCGACAACCGCCCCGAGGATCAGCGGCAGGCCTTGAAGCTCCTGGTGCTCGCGAAGCGCACCGGCGCCAAGAGCGAGAAGCTGATCGAGGCGCATCGCTCCGCCATCGCGCCGCTCACCGACCTCGTCTCCAGGCACAACGAGCCCGAGGACTACGAGATGCTCGGCATCTGCCACCTCACCATCGGCAACGAGAAGGCCGCCGCGAACATGTTCCAGGAGGGCCTCACCCTGGAGCGCGCGCGCAACGCCGGCTCCGACCTGTGCGGCCGCCTCATGACCCGCGTCTCCTCGCTCTGATGACCGCGCGCCTAGCGCCGGGCCTCCTCGCGCTGGGCCTCCTCGCGCTGGGCCTCCTCTGCGCTTGCGAGCCCGGCGAGCGGGTACCGCCGCGCGACCCCAAGACGCCCCGCTGCCCGCCGCCGCCCGAGCCGGCGTACCAGGCCGCGGTGGTGGGGACGATCGGCAAGCTCCATCTCGTGGAGAGCCGCTACCCGATCTCCAAGCTGGGAGACGTGCTCGCGGCGTTCAAGCCCGATCTCCTGCTGGTGGGCGTGCGCGTCGAACCGTTTCGCGCCGGACACCTCGAGGATGCCTCCTTCGAGATGACCTACGTGACGGCGCTCGCCAAGCAGCACCGCATCGACGTCGAGCCCATCGACTGGTTTCGCGATCAGGATCTCGGCGCTCCCGAGGCGCCCGCCGACCCGTGGGACGAGGCCGGGATCGCAAAGCGCGAGGCCGCGCTGCTCGCCGATCCGCGCCTCTTCACGTTCGAGGCGGCCAACGGCCAGGAGCTGGCGCAGAAGATCCTCCTCGCGACCGACGCCGAGGCGCGCCATCGCGGCGGCAACCCGATCCTGACGCGCCGCCATGCGTGGATCCAGCACCTCGCGGCCAGCGCGGTGGAGCGGCGCGCGCGTCCCAAGAAGGTGCTGGCGTACGTCGATGTCCTCGATCGCCCCGCGGTCGACGCGCTACTGCACGCCTTCGGCTACGCGATGAAGGAGCCGGTGGCGCTCGTGGCCAAGGCGAAGGAGGAGATCATCTCCGCCGTCCCGGGCGACGTCCTCGACGACTGGAAGGGGCA
>JAYTBL010000070.1:0-5589 GCA_043736975.1 Polyangiaceae bacterium | reverse complement strand
GACGTTCGTGGGCTGCGGCGACGGGCTGATCGCGACGCTCGACGACGGCGGCGACGCCGGCGAGTCCTGCGATCCCGGCAAGCCCAACGATCCAGACGCCCAGGCGCCCGGGTGCAGCGCGTGCCGGATCGTCTGCGAGAAGGACGGCGTGATCGATCCCCGCACCGGCCACTGCTACTTCCCCGTCGATCCGAGCGACAACTACCCGGCCGCGATCACGAGCTGCAAAGCACGAGGCGCGCACGTCGTGACGTTCGCGAGCGCGGCGGAGGTGACGCTGGTGCAGGGCGTCACTGGCGGCGCGGGCGCCAGCGGCTTCTGGGTTGGTCTCTCACGCAGCTCGGAGCTCGGCGAGGCGTACGGGCCCGACCGCCCCGAGGAGCCGGGCTTCCCGTTCCCGGCGCAACAGGGCTCTCCCGGCCCTGCCGGCGGCCCGTGCGAGGGCTGCTTCGGCGTCGGCGCCGATCCCGACGGGGGAACGTTCCGCATCGACAATCCGGGCAGCGCTCCGGATACCCGCTGCGTCGCGTCGCTCAGCGGCTCGTGGGCGCAGGTCCCGTGCCGCGGCCCCGCCCGCGCCACCCTCTGCGAGCGCGAGCCCGTCGGTGTCCGTGCGCAGCCCTGCTTCGGCGGCTACTGCTTCACGCTCCCCGCCACCGCGGGCCGCAAGTCGTACCTCGTCTCGTTCCTCGGCGCCGACCTCGCCCAGGCGGTGCAGAGCTGCGCGCAGCTCCCCGGGGGCTCGTTGGTGGTGCTCGACTCCGCGGAGGAGCGCGAGCAGCTCGGGCACGAGATCTTGATCCGCGACGATACGCTCGTGCAGCAGGAGCTCTGGATCGGCGTCGTGCAGGACGGCGGGACGTGGACCTGGGAGGACGGTGTGCCGCTCGCCTCGAGCCCGCGACCGCTCCCCTGGGGCAACGCCCAGCCCGCCGGGGCGCGCGGTATCCGCGCGTTCATGCGGCTCGCCGCCACCGCCTACGACACTCAGCTTGCGTACGCCGACGACGGCAGCGCCCCGCCCCGCGTCTTCGTCTGCCAGCGCTCCGCGCAGTGAGCGTTCTCTCGAAGCTCGGCTGTCAGCTGCTTACTTGGCCGCCGCTTCCTTGTCCTTCGAGGCGATCTTGTCGCGCAGCTTCTGCACGAGGTACGGGTACTTCTGACCGTCCGTCGTGAGCATGCGGTGGAACTGGTCGTAATAGTTCTTCGTCATGCTCGACCCTTCGGTGACGATGTCGACGACCTTGTACTTGTCGCCGCCGCCGAGGATGACGTAGTCGACCTGCACCGCGGGATCGCGCGGCTTGCCCTTGCTCTTGGCCTCGGTCTTCACCTTCGACAGGTTCTCGCCGGCCTCCTTCGAGCCCTTGTACGAGATGTCGTACTCCTTCGTCTTGTTCAGATTCTTGTGATAATTCTTCTCGACAAGCTTGCGAAGTAGCCCGGTGACCTCGGTGCGCTGCTCGGCGCTGAGATCGTTCCAGTGGTTCACGCAGGAGGGGACGCTCGGCGGACATGGGTTGCCCAACGTGCGCTTGGCGAGCTCGTCGTAGTCGACCATGCCGTCGATGGCCTTGCTCACGTCTCCGTCGGGCGCGTTGGTCTCGACGAGCTTCTTGAGCTGCGTGTGCTCGCGCTCCACGAAGGTCTTCGCGCCATCCGCGTCTGCGGAGGCATTGCCCGCGACGAAGGCGCATGAAAACGCGAGGGCGGCGGCGGCGAGAGACTGGCGGATGCGGCGGGGGAACATGAAACTTTCACCTGCAAATTCGAGGTTCCCGCGCCGGTAGCCGGCGGGGTTGGGCGGTACGTCCGTTGGACGTCCGCCCGGCATGTCGATTCACTTCGTAAGAGCGTGCCACGTATGTTGCAATCGCTCAGCTTTCCACGGTCTTTCGCGAGCGTGACCCGGGGTTCTCGGTCCCCGTGTGAACCTTGTCGGGGTCCGGCAGGGTTGTCGCTGGAGCGTCTGGCCGTGCAAGGCCCACGACGAAGGACGCGCCGCGACGGCTACTCGGGGGAGAGTCTTGTGATGTCGAGGGCTTGGGTTCTCCGGAGTGGACCTGGATGGTGGCTCCGAAGGGAGCGTGGTCGTCGATGATTCTCCGGACCACTGCGAGTCCGATGCCAGCGCCGTGGGATCGTGTCGTGTAGAACGCATCGAAGATCTTGCTTGCCGCATCGCCGCTGATGCCGGGGCCCTCGTCGGCCACCGTCATCTCGACACGAGCGTCCTTGGCACGCACCGACACCGTGACCTTGGTCCCCGCCGCGGTCGCTTGGACGCCGTTGCGGACCAGGTTCCAGAGTACCTGCCGCATCTGGCCTGCATCGCAGCGAGCGAGCAGGGGGTCGTCGGGGCCCTCGTAGGTCACGGTGACGTCGCCCGAGCCGCTGCGATCGGAGCGCGAGGCGAGCTGGACCACCTCGCGCGCGAGCGCCGCCACGTCGACGTTCGCGGGCTCGGGGCGCTTCGGCCCCGACAGGTCGAGCATGTCGGAGACCAGCTGGTTCAGTCGCGCGGCCTCGCGCTGCACGATGTCGCACAGGATGCGGTCTTCCTGAGAGAGGCCAGGGGCCTCGCGGAGCATCTCGATCGAGCCCGAGATCGAGCCGAGAGGGTTGCGGATCTCGTGCGCGAGCCCCGCCGCGATCTTCCCGAGCATCGCGAGGCGCTCGGCGGCGAAGGCGCGCTCGTTGGCTATCGCGAGCGCGCCGCCGGTCGTGCGCAAGCGCTCCGCGAGGTAGCCGGCGAGCAGCGCCACGACCACGATGCCGAGCGAATTGACCGCGAGCGGGTAGACGATGCCCGACCAGTCGACGACGTAGTTCGCGGCGGTCTGATCGTGCGGCGGCCCGATCGAGCGGGAGGCGAACCCCACGCAGAGCACCAGGTAGATGGTGATGCCGCTGACCGCCGCGAGCGCCGCGCCGCGGAGCCCTACGAGGATCGCCGCGACGAGGCAGGTGAGGCCGTAGAAGGACGTGGCGCCGCTCGTCGCGCCGCCCGACACGTAGACGATCGCGGTCCACGTGAGCTGATCGAGGACGATCTGGACCTCGGCGAGGCGCTGGAGGTGCTTGCCGCTGCGCAGGACCGTCGCGTAGACCGCGGCCAGCGCGTACGCCGTACCGATGGTAGCGACGATGATGCCCTGGCTCTGCGGATAGACCGAGAGCTCTCCGCGCAGGTAGAAGAAGCCGATGGCGCCGAGGAGCAGCGTGAGGAACGCGAGCCGCAGCGCGGTGATCCACGCGAGCCGACCCGCGAGGCGATGCTGCGACCGGGAGTCTTCCCCCGGGGTGATGCTCGCGCTCGCTGCGGTCGGCATCTCGCCGCCCGCCTCAGTCCGCCTTGATCTTGCCGGCGATGCTGAAGATCGGGAGGTACATGGCGATGAGCACGACGCCGACGGTGCCGCCGATGCCGACCATCATGATGGGCTCGATGAGGCTCGTGAGCGCGGAGACGGCGACGTCGACCTCCTCCTCGTAGAAGTCGGCGATCTTGCCGAGCATGGCGTCGAGGGCGCCCGTCTGCTCGCCGACGCCGACCATCTGCACGACCATCGGCGGGAAGACGTTGGTCTCCAGCAGCGGGCTCGCCATGTTCTTGCCCTCGGAGATCTTCGCGCGCGCGTACATGATCGCTTCCTCGATGACCATGTTGCCCGAGGTCTTCGCGACGATCTCGAGCGCGTCGAGGATGGGAACGCCGGACGCGAGCAGCGTGCCGAGCGTGCGCGTGAAGCGCGCGACCGCGACCTTGCGCAGCACGTTGCCGATGATCGGCGCCTTCAGCATCAAGCGATGGAAGAAGCGCTTACCCGCGGGCCGCCGGTAGACGTACATCAGCGCTACGACCGTGCCGATCCCCACGAGGATCACGAGCGGCAAGTAGCCGATGAACGTCTCGGAGACCGAGATCACGACCTGGGTGAGCCAGGGAAGCTCGTCGCTCGCGCCCAGGTCCTTGAAGATCGTCTTGAACGACGGGATGACCCAGCCGAGGAGGACGCTGAGCACGCCGGTGAAGATGATGACGACGGCGCTGGGGTAGACCATCGCGCCCTTGACCTGCCTACGGAGCTTGATCGCCTTCTCGTTGTAGACGGCGAGGCGATTGAGGATCGTGTCGAGGATACCGCCGACCTCACCAGCCTGGACGAGGTTGACGTAGAGCGCGTCGAAGACCTTGGGGTGGCGGCGGAGCGAGTCGCTGAACGTGGCGCCCTGCTCGACGTTGGCCTTCACGTCGCGGAGGATGACGGCGAACGCCTTGTTGTCGGTCTGGTTGCAGAGGATGTCGAGGCACTGCACGATCGGCAGGCCGGCGTCGATCATCGTCGCGAAGAGGCGCGTGAAGGTCACGACCTCCTTGAGGTCTACGCCCGTCCCGATCTTGAAGTTGAGGACCTTGCCCTTCTTCTTGATCTTCGTCGGCATGAGCTGCTGCGAACGAAGCCGTGCCTGGACGGCCGGCTCGTCGTCGGCATCCATCACCCCCTTGCGTAGCTCGCCGGTTCGCGCGCGTGCTTCCCAGACGAATTCACTCATCGACCGCAAAGGTTAGCGATTCGCAGGACCATCGGTAAAGTATCCGCGGTGGTCCCTCTCGCAGATTGCGACGGTTGTGATGCGCTCGCCCTGCGGCTCGTCCGCGAGGGGGTCGCGCCCGTCGTGGCCGCCGGCTGGGCGGCGCGCCGAGCGGACGGTCTGTGGGTGCTTTCGGCAGGTGGAGCCAAGGATGCGTACTTCGATCTCGCGAGCTTGACGAAGCCGATGACGTCGCTCGCAGTCGCGCGCGAATCGCTCCAGAAGAAGACGCTGGGCGCGCTGCTTCCCGCGGCGCGCGGGACGCCGAGCGAGGGCAGCACGCTCGAGCTCCTCCTGGCGCATCGGGCCGGGCTCGAGCCAAACCTACCGCTGTTCGCGCCGCTCGCGGAGGGGCGCCCGATCGACGTTATTGAAGCACTCGAGCAAGCGGCCCGCGCGCGCCGGCCCGACTGCCGGGGAGCGATGGCGGTCGAGGGGTTCGCGCCGCTCTACAGTGACCTGGGGTACGTGCTGGTAGGTCGAGCGCTCGCCGAGCACCTGAAGGCTCGCGATGCGGGAGAGGCCATCGAGCGATCGATCGTCGCGCCGCTCGGGCTCGCCGAGGCGCTCGGGACCGCGCGGGCGCTCGAGGCGCTCGGCCAGCGAACGCGCTTCATGGACCGCGTGGTCGCGACCGAGGTCGTGCCGTGGCGCGGCGGTGAGGTCCGCGGGCGCGTGCACGACGAGAACGCCTTCGCGCTCACGGGCGCCGGCGGCTCGGGCCACGCGGGGATGTTCGGTACCATCGGCGCGGTGCTGACGTTCGGCGTCGCGGCGCTCGATGCGATCGAGCGCGGGCGCGGCGCGCTCGGCACCGACGACGACCTCGACTGGATGGTCAGGCCACGCCAGGGGGGAACGCTGCGTGCTGGCTTCGACGGCAAGACCGAGGGCGGCGCCTCGATGGCTGGCACGCGCTGCGGCGCGCGTACGTTCGGCCATCTCGGGTTTACCGGCACGAGTCTGTGGATCGACCCCGACGCCGAGGCGGTG
>JAYTBL010000069.1:0-2159 GCA_043736975.1 Polyangiaceae bacterium | reverse complement strand
GACTGCAGAGGCCGGCGAGAGCGGGTTGTACGCGCGGCGCGTCGCCACCGGCTGCATCAGGGGAGAGGGGGAGAGGACTGACGCCGGCGGGATGTTTGGTCTCCCTTGCGGAGCCTGACCAGCAGATCGTTCGCGCCGGCTACTTTCGTTTCAACGCGCGCGGCCCTCCCGGTGTTTGCAGGGTCGAACCGAGCCGCGGCGTGCGCGGCTCCGCCGGAAAGGCATCTCGTGAACCTCCCTACCCGTGCTCGCGCGCGGAGCAGCGCGATCGCTTGCGCGCTGCTTCTCGCGAGCGCCGTCGCACGCGCAGAAGATCCTGAGCTCACTCCTCCGAGGCTCGCTCGGTTCGTGGAAGCGCCCGATCCGCGCGCGCCGTCCGAGCGCGAACGCGCCGCCGTCGAGCTCTCTCTCGATATCGACCGCGACGGCGCGGTCACCGCGGTCAAGGTCAGCCGATCTGCCGGCGAGGCGCTCGACCAGGCCGCGGTCGCGGCGGCGGGGGCCTTCACCTTCGAGCCGGCGACGCGTGACGGCGTGCCGGTCGCCGCGCGCCTTCGCTACGAATACGTCTTCAGCTCCGTCACCCCGGAGCCGGCGCCGCCTCCCCCGCCAGCGCAGGCTCCGGTCGCGATCGCGGACCCCGCGCCGCTCCCGGCAGCGACCGACGCGCCCGCTGCGCCCGATCCCGAGTCGTTCGCTGCGACCGCCCGCGCCGACGCGCCGCCGCGTGAGGTCACGAAGCGCACGCTCGCGCGCGACGAGCTCACGCGGGTCGCCGGAACCCGTGGTGACCCGCTCCGCGCCGTGGAGCTGCTCCCGGGCGTGAGCCGTCCCGCCGGCAACGGTGGAATGCCGATTCTCCGCGGCGCGAATCCCGACGACAGTCAGGTGTTCGTCGAGGGCGCGATGGCGCCGTATCTCTATCATCTCGGCGGATTCACCAGCATCGTCCACGCCCGCGTGCTCGAGTCGGTGGATCTCTATCCGAGCAACTTCTCCGTCCGTTACGGCAGGAAGACCGGCGGCGTCATCGAGGCCACCCTCCGCGATCCGCGCACCGACCGGTTCCACGGCACTGCCGACGTGAGCCTCATCGACAGCTCACTGGTGCTGGAGACGCCAATCGGCGACAAGCTCGGAGTCCTGGCCGCGGTCCGCCGCAGCAACATCGACGCGGTCCTGAACAGCGCCGCCAGTACCGCCGATCTCGCGATCACTGCCGCGCCCGTCTACTGGGATTACCAGGCCGTCGCCGCCTATCGACCGACAGACGAAGATCGCATTCGTCTTCTCGCGTTCGGCTCGAGCGACCGCTTTGCCGTCGTTCTCGCGAATCCATCGGAGTCGGACCCTTCGCTCCGCGGGTACCTCGGGGCAGAGACGGTATTTCATCGCGTCCAGCTCGGGTATCGTCACCGCTTTCGCGGCGGCTCCGAGACGAACACCACCCTGACCTACGGGCGCGAGTACGGCACGGGGTCGTTCGGCGCGATCGCCGGGTTCACGTACGACGTCCACGACCTGCTGGGGCGCTCGGAGTGGGTCTCGGTGATCTCGCCAGCCCTGCGGCTGGTCGCGGGCGTCGACGTCACGGTCCAGCGCTATTCGGGGACGTACGGCGGCGTCGCCACCACGGCGGGCGAGGGTGACCAGCCGCTGACCTTCGCGAACGCCCGCCGCGTCACCTTCAACGCCGACGACTGGGTGACGGCGCCGGCGGCCTACCTCGAGGCCGGCATTCGCCCGGTCCCGACGCTCCTGCTCGTTCCCGGCGTTCGCGCGGACCACACCAGCACCGTCGACCGAGCCTCGGTCGACCCACGCCTCTCCGCGCGCTGGGACATCACGGATGCGACCACGCTCAAGGGCGGGGCCGGCAAGTTCACGCAGCCGCCGCGCGGCCAGGACGTCATCGTGCCGCTCGGGAATCCGGGTCTGCGACTCACCAAGGCGCTCCACGTGAGCGCCGGTGTCGAGCAGAAGATCGGCGGCTACGTCTCGGCGTCGGCGGAGGGATTCGCGAAATGGATCGACGACATGGTGACGGGCACGCCGGACAGTCGCGCGCCTCACTTCGAGAACAGCCAGACCGGCCGCATCTTCGGCGCCGAGCTGCTGGTCCGGGTGAAGCCGACCGGGCGCTTCTTTGGATTCGTCTC
>JAYTBL010000068.1:0-5600 GCA_043736975.1 Polyangiaceae bacterium | reverse complement strand
GGCGGTGGCCTACGGCTACACGCAGGCCGAGCTCCTGGGGACGCACATCCGCGAGCTGCGGCGGCAGACCGCGGAGTTCGAGGCGCAGGTCCGGCGCGCGAAGGTCGAGAGCATCGTGTTCGAGACCGAGCACCGGCGAAAGGACGGCACCTGCTTTCCCGTCGAGGTCTCCTCGCGGCCCACCCGGATCGGCGACGACCTGGTGCTCCTCATCATCATCCGCGACATCACCGAGCGCCGCGCGCTCCAGGCCAAGCTGCTCGAGGCCGACCGCCTCTCCACCTTCGGGATGATGGCCGCCGGGCTCGCGCACGAGATCAACAATCCCCTCGCCTACGTGCTGGCCAACCACGAGGTCCTGGCGCGTGGGCTGCCGGCGGAGGTGCATGCCGCGGCCAGCGGACACGGCCGCGCCGAGGACGTCGCCGAGGGCCTCGCGCAGTGCGCAGCCATGCTCTCCGTCGCGATAGAGGGGCTCGAGCGCGTGCGAACGATCGTGCGCGACCTGCGAACCTTCTCGCGGATCGATCCGCAGGAGGGCGGCCTCGTCGACCTGCACGAGGTGCTCGACGCCGCCCTCAACATCGCGCAGAGCGAGCTCCGGCACCGCGCGCGGCTCGAGCGACACTACGGCGAGCTCGCGCCAGTCCGCGGGAGCACGTCGCGGCTCGGGCAGGTGTTCCTCAACCTCGTCGTCAACGGCGCGCAGGCCATCCCGCTCGACCGGCGCGGCGGCGGGCTGGTGCGCGTGACGACCGCCTCGACGTCGGACGGCTGGGCCTGCATCGAGATCTGCGACGACGGCGTGGGCATGAGGCCCGAGGTGCGGAGCCGCCTCTTCGAGCCCTTCCACACCACCAAGCACGGCGAGGGCACGGGGTTCGGCCTCTACATCACGCGCACCATCGTCGAGTCGCACGGCGGCACCATCGAGGTGGAGAGCGCCGAGGGCGTGGGCGCCACGATGCGCGTGCAGCTCCCGCCCTACGAGCCGACGCTCGATGCCCGCTCGGCTGGGGTAGCATCACGCGCATGAAGAGGCTTGGCTGGCTCGGGGTCCTCGCGACCGCCGGCCTGATGGCGTGCTGGGGGGAGGAGCCAGCGAAGGCGCCGGTGATCGCGCGCCCGGACGGCGGCGCCGACGCGGGAGCGCGCGCGCTCCCGGAGATCGAGGCCGGGGTGGTCGCGGCGCCGCTCCCGGGCCCTGTCCCGGGGGAGACGCTCGAGGCGCGCGCCGAGCGCGTGCACCGCCAGGCGATCATCGTCGACGGGCACAACGACATCCCGTCGGTGATGCTGTCGACCGGCTACGACCTCGGGACGCCGTCGCGGAAGACGCACACCGATCTCGCGCGCATGAAGGCGGGCGGCATCACCGGTGAGTTCTTCTCCATCTACGTCGAGGGCGACCTCGCGACCAAGCCCACCGTGACCGGCGGGGGCGCGCTTCGCCGCGCCATCGACCTCATCGACGTCACGTACCGCCAGGTCGAGCGCCATCCCGCCGAGCTGCTGCTGGCGACCAACGCCGCCGACATCCGCCGCGCCAAGCGCGAGGGCAAGGTCGCCGTCCTCATGGGCATCGAGGGCGGGCACGCCATCGAGAACTCGCTGGGCGCGCTGCGCGTGCTGCATCGTCTGGGCTGCCGCTACATGACGCTCACGCACTCGAACACCAACGAGTGGGCCGACTCGACGGGCTTCACTGGACCGCCCGTCGTCCGGCATCACGGGCTCGCGCCGTTCGGCGAGGAGGTGGTGCACGAGATGCAGCGCATCGGCATGCTGGTCGACATCTCGCACGTCTCCGACGAGACGTTCTGGTCGGTGATGAAGGTGGCGAAGGCGCCGGTCATCGCCTCGCACTCCTCGTCACGCGCGCTCGGCAATCACCGCCGCGACCTGACCGACGACATGCTCCGCGGGCTCGCCAAGAACGGCGGCATCGCCATGGTGAACTTCTGGTCGATGTTCCTCTCGCCCGAGTACGCCGCTGCGGTCACCAAGTTCTCCGCCGCCAACGCCAAGGCCATCGCCGAGCTGCGTGCAAAGTACAAGGATGACTGGGCCGCCTTCCGCGAGGCGGTGGACAAGCTGCGCGCCTCTTCCGAGCCCATCCCCAAGGTGCCGCTCTCGGTGCTGATCGATCACCTCGATCACATGGCGAAGGTGGCGGGGGTCGGCCACGTGGGACTCGGCTCCGACTTCGACGGCGTAGACGCCCTCCCCGAGGGGCTCACCGGGATCGACGGCCTGCCGAAGATCACCCTGGAGCTGATGAAGCGCGGCTACTCCGACGAGGACGTCCTCAAGATCCTGGGCGGCAACTTCCTCCGCGTCTTCGAGGCGACCGAGGCGTTCGCGAAGGCGACGAACACCACGCTCTCCGGCGACGGCAGCTTGCGCAAGCTCTGAGCCCCTGCGCGACCGCGTCCGGCGGATCGCGAGGGACCCACGTCGGGGGTGGCGCGAGCCGAGTGACCTCGCGGATCTCGCGGCGATTCGCGGAATTCTACAGAGGGGCAATGTGGTACAAGGTGTGCTGAGGGTGAGGCATGCCCTCCCATGCTCTTCGTCGCCTCGCGATGCCGATCCTCGCCGCCGCGTTCGCGGTGGCGAGCACCGCCTGCGGCGCGCACGGTGGACCTGCCCAGCCGCAGGCGCCCAAGGGCACGCTCACCGTCACCAAGGTGGAGTCCCCCGAGGACGCGCCCGAAGAGGCCAAGACCGTCGTGGTCGAGTACGCGTTCGGCAAGGACCTCGTGAACAAGGACTTCGACAAGACCTTCACCGACGGCTTCGAGAAGAAGGGCGTGAAGATCGACGAGACCCTCACCGCGCACGCGCACTTCGACGTGAAGGAAGCGAAGATCAAGGGCACCGTCACCTACGTGAAGAAGGGCATGGGGCACTACTCGATCATCGAGGCCGACCTCGTCGCCTCCGGTCACTACGACGCCGACGTCCAGGTCGACCTCGACGTCCAGGTGAAGGGCGATACGAAGCACGCCAAGGAGGGCGACTGGGACAAGATGCTCATGGGCGGCAAGCCGGTGCCGCTCTTCAAGAACGTGATGCCGACCAACATCCCGATCGCCGGCCCGCTCTTCCTTCACGCGCACTTCGATCTCAGCGCCGCCTGCGACATGGAGATCGAGGGCCAGATGCACGCGACCACCGGCGTCGGCATCGCCGGCGACGTGCGCCTCGCCGCGAAGTACAAGAAGGCGGGCTTCGAACCCGCCACGCCGGACGCGAAGCGCTCGAAGTTCAAGTTCGAGTCGCAGGCCCCGAACTTCGAGCTCGCGCCCAAGCCCTACCTCGAGGTCAAGGCCGGCAAGCAGCGCGTGAAGGGTCGCTGCAGCCTCCAGCCCACCGCGGTGCTCCTCCTCGAGCACACCATCGGCGCGAAGCTCTCGGTCGAGCCGTTCGTCTCGCTGGAGGCGAAGCGCGGCAGCGCACGCGAGAAGTGGGTCCTCGACGCGCAGGCCGGCGTCTCGCTCAACGCCGCGACCGACATCGAGATCTTCGGTCGCCAGGTCCGCAAGCCGAAGGAGTTCCAGCTCTACGAGGCGATGCTGACGAAGCCGGGCGACGAGATGGGCGTCGCCCCGCGCCCCAGCACCGCGGTCGCGTCGGCGTCGTCGGTCGGCAAGGCGACCAAGGTGGAAATCGCGAGCGTCCTCGGCGACGGCCTGGGCGCGGCGACGAGCGCGGCCCCTACCCCGGTCATGGCGAAGGCCTCGATGCCGAAGGTGATGCGCGGCCTGTTCGGCAAGAAGAAGAAGATGTGATCGGTCAGAGGGTCTTCAGGTACTCGATGACGGCGGCGCGGTCGGCGGCAGAGAGGGCGTCGCCGAAGGTGTGGCCCGCGTTCGAGTAGCCGAGCGTGGTCGTGTCATAGAGGTCGCGCTGCGTGCCGGGATCGGTCTCGGCCTTCTTGCCGTGGTCGAGGACGCGGACGTTGAAGCCGAGGTTCGCTTGATCGTAGTCGGTCGAGACGAACGAGCGCGTCCAGTATTTCGGGCGCTGCGTGCTGTCGAGCAGCGCGGCGAGGGTCGGCACCGAGCCGTTGTGCAGGAAGGGCGCGGTCGCCCAGATGCCGTCGAGCGGCGGCGCGACGTAGCCCTGCTTCGGTTCCAGGCGTGAGAGCTCGCCGAAGAACGACCGCTTGAACCAGTCGGTGAAGGGCTGCGCGAACTGCACGGTGCCCGAGGCGAGCACCGGGTCGGTGCCGATCTCGAGGGTAGAGAGGAGGCGGTTCGGATAGGTGGGCGTGGCGCCGTAGGTGCCGTGGCAGCGCGAGCACGTGGCCTCGAAGACCGGACGACCACGCTCCGCGAGCCCCGCGTCGATGGCGAACGGGTACTTCGGCGGCTCGATGCTCAGGATGTACGCGCGGATGTCCGCGAAGTACGCGTCGATCGCGGCCGACTCCTCGACCGAGCTGGTGCACAGGATCGACGCCGTCATCATGATGCGTGCATGATCCCCGCGTCCTGCGCCGACGTAAAACATCGACGTCTTCTTCTTCATGCGCCACCACGGCGGCACGTCGACCGGCACGTCCTCGGGCGGCGGCACGGTCATGAGCGGCGTGCTGCTCCAAGCCATCGTCTTCGGATCGTGGTGCGCGAAGAGCGCGGCGGTGAAACCGTCGGCCGGGTTGGGACCTCGCGTGCTGAGCACGGAGTAAGGCGCCACCACCGTGACGCGCTCCTTCCACTTCACGTACTCGGTCACCTCCTTGGGGTCGGAGATGATCGACCCCAGGATCTCGAAGTTCTCGATCTGCGACGCGGCGTCCGCGGTGAAGTCACCGTCGGCGTTGCCCAGCCCGACGACCAGCTGGCCGTTCGCGCGGCCCGCGTGGCAGGTGAGGCAGTTGGAGGTGATGAGGTCGACGCCCTCCTTGGTCTTCATCGCCGTGAAGTTGTAGGCGAGCGTCGCGTTGCGACCGTCGCGGCCGGCGATGAGGTCCTTGGCCGCCGCGGTGGCGCCCATGACGCGTTTGTACGCCGAGTCGGGGATGCCGCACGGCACGTACGGCTCGTTGACGAGCGCGTGATAGCCCTTCACCGGATCGCCGGCGCGCTGCGGCTCGGCCTCGATGACGGTGACCGGGTACGACTCGGCGGCGTCGCCCGGGCCCGCCTCGGACGCACCGGCATCGGGCGCTGCGGGGTTCGAAGCAGGCGTGCTCGAGCAGGCGGCGGCGAAGCCCGCGAGAACGAGCGCGGAGGATGCGAGACAGGTCAGGGCGTTCACGGGCTGGCGATAGCAGACGGTCCCGGCGGCGGCCACCGGGGTGCGCCAATCCGCCTCGGATCGCGGCGAGCGTGGCAATCTGTCCACCGACGCGCGCGCCCCAGCCCCGTTTTTTCACCGGGAATTCGGTGGCACGGGGCGCGCATTGCGGCCGCCATGACGAACCGCTCACTCCTTGTCTCCGCGCTCCTCTCGACGGCTCTCTTCGCCTGCGCCAGCGATCCCAACAAGCAGGCGGTGGACGCCCACGAGGCCGAGCTGAAGTCCGAGCGCAAGCAGCAGGAGAACGCCGCCGACAACCGGAGCGATGCCCGGGTCACGGCCGCCGAGGT
>JAYTBL010000067.1:0-5607 GCA_043736975.1 Polyangiaceae bacterium | reverse complement strand
CGCGGTCAGCAGGTCTGCGCCCGCGCCGTTGCGAACACGACGTCGAAGGTCACCCGAACGTGGTCCTTCACGCGAAACGCGCCCATCGGCGCCTTGATGACGCGCGCGCCGATGCTGGCCAGCGAGATCTCGAACGCGCCCCGAGCGCGCAGATCGGTCCCGTCGCTGGTGAGCTCCGGCTCGACGACCACCTCGACGCCCTTGCCGTTGGGCGGCTGGATCCGCACGCGGACCCGGGCGCCGTCCAGCACCGCCTCGACGCGCACCGCCGCCTCGGGCCCGGCGTGGAAGACGTCCTCCTGCATCTTCGCGATGATCTCGCGGCGATCGCTGGGGCTGAGCGCGCGCTCGTCGACGCGGTCGTCCTTGCCGAGCACGCCCGTCACCGCGATGTCTCCGAGCGGCGCCTCGAGGCGCGCCATGCCGGTGCGCGCGCCGTCCTCGCCGGTCTGCGTGGCGGTGCCGGTGAGCCCCCCGCAGGCGAGCTCGAGATCGTGCGCGAGGCGCGCGAAGAGGCCCTCGGCGAAGGTATGGATGCGGATCCGCGAGCGCGCGGAGTCGAGGCGGAGTTCGCGCACGAGACGAGTATACTCGGCTCTGCCATGCCTACGCTCTACGGGCTCGCCCAGTCGCCGTTCACCGAGAAGGCCCGCTGGGCGCTCGATCACCACGCGATCGCCTACCGCTACCACGAGCACGTGCCGCTGCTCGGTGAGGTGTTCCTGCGCCTGAAGGCGAGGGGACGGTCCCCGGGGACGAAGGCGACGGTGCCGCTCCTGGTCGACGGCCCCGAGGTCCTGACCACCTCGCTCGCCATCGCGCGCTACGCCGATCGCGCGGGCCGCGGCGCGGCGCTCTTTCCCGAGGGCCGCCTGGGCGACGTGCTGCGCTGGGCCGACGTCTCGGATCGCATCCTCGATATCGGTCGCGCGGCGGTCATGGAAGGCCTGAAGCAGAACAAGACAGCGCAGCGCGAGGCCCTGCCATCGTTCATCCCCGGCGCGCTGCGCGGCGCGCTCGCGCCAGTCGCGGTCACGGGCGCGCTGTTCCTGTCCTCGAAGCACGGCGTGCCGAAGGACGCGGCGCGCGAGGCCGCGAAGCTACCGGCGCTGCTCGACGAGGTGCGGAGCGCGCTCGGCGGGACGAGCGGATCGTTCCTGCTCTCCGCGATGACATTCGCGGACATCGCGATCGCGGCGTCGCTCCAGGTCCTGCGTCCGCGCGAGGCCTCGCCGTTCGGCCCCGGCACGCGGGAGATCTGGGCCCACGAGGAGCTCGCGAAGGAGTACGCGGACCTCGTCGCGTGGCGCGACAAGCTCTATCGCGAGCAACGCCGCGACTGAAGGCAACCCGCGGATCACCAGCAGCTGGTGCGGCCGCCGTCGCACACGTCGCCGGCGCCGCTGCGGCGGGGCTTCGAGACCTTGCAGCTCGGGATGGCGGCGCCGAACGTGTTGTCCCCGGTGAAGTTCGGTCCCACCGCGTCGATCCAGCCGCTGACGATCACGGTGGTGCCGCCGATGTTGTCGAAGGTGGTGTGATCGATGAACACGCTGGCCGGGCCGCTGTCGTCGGTGCCGGTCCCCTGGATGAAGACCGCCGCGTCGTTGGCGCCGGGGCCGCAGCCGAAGCCCGAGGTGGTGCTCGCGCCGCCCGCGTACTCGATGCGCGCGTACGAGATCTTGCTCCCGACCTTCGGCGTGGACTTGAAGTAGAGGCTCATCCAGTCGCCGGGGGCCTTCGTCGCGTTCGCCGAGGTGAACACGATCGGCGCGTCAGCGGTGCCTACCGCCTCGAGGATCCCCTGGTTGGTGTCGCTCGATCCGATGTAGATGCCCGAGCCGCCGTCCTTCTCGAAGCCGAGGGTGACTCCGGGCTCGATGCCGAGCTTCACCGGCGTCCCGCCGCTCTTGCTGCGGTTCAGATAGATGGCGCCCTCCATGCGGTACGGCAGACCGCGGTTCGCGAGCGTGTCGTCGCGCGTGAACGCCTTGCGGGTGTTCATGAGGATCTCGTCCTTGACGTTGCCGGTGGCGACGATCGTCTTCGGCAGCGTGCCGGCGATGCCTGGCTCGATGCGGATCGCCGACGGGAGCTCCGCGCTCCCCGAGCCGCGGATCCACAGCTTGTCGCTCGCCTCGGTGAGCGCGCCCCAGGCCTCGAGGTTCAAGCCGTAGGACGCGGACTTCTCGATGAGGACGCGGTCGAGCGTCGTGCTGCGCAAGGGCTCGCCGTCGTTGGTGCCGCCGGCCAGCCCCGTCACCACCAGCGCGCCGCGGGAGTTGTTGGTCTCGCCGCCGCCGTTCTGCAGCGCCGCGATCGAGAGATCGAGCGTGCCCTTGGCGAGCACCACGATCTGCCCCCAGGGGTTCGCGGGATCGAGCGCATCGAAGCTCACCGGACGCACGTCGCGCGCGCCGTCGATCAGCTGGCTCGTGCCGCGGGCGACGAGGCTGCCGACCTCGCTGCTCGAGCCGACCGAGATGCGCACGCCCTTCGCCACGCGCACCAGCGCGCACGGCTCGATGGTCACGGTCGCGTGGATGTCGAGACCGAAGGTCACGTCGTGCGGGCCGTCCGCGGCCTTCCACGTTTCGTCCGCTGTGATCGTGCCTTCGTGCTTCGTCCCGGGGCCCGTCGCCGCGGGACAGCTGCCGCGCGAGGCGAGCTCGTCGGGCGTGGGGTCGGCAGGATCGGCGGTGGGGGAGCCACCATCGCCCGCGGGCGCCGTCGGGTTTGCGGGAGACGTCGAGCTGGGCTCGCAGCCGACGAGGACCGAGGTCGCGAAGAGCAGAGAGGCGAGGCACGTGTACGACCGACGCATACTTGAGGCTCCTGGGTTGCGCCGCGCGTTCCGGCGCGGCAGTTCGGCGTTGTGCAACCGGTGTGCCGCTTCAAGTGCTTGAAAAATAGGCGTTTCGTGAGACCCGAACGGATGACAGGCGCGCCGTGCGCAGGCTTCGCGGCCGCGCGGGTGAGCCCGGTTGGCGCGCGAAGCGTCACGTCCGAGCTCGCGCCGTGCGCCATCTCGACGCGATGGCCTCGTCGCGTTGCGCCACGTCGTCCGAGCGGGTGACGCAGCGCCAGGTTGCGTTCGCAGGCGCGGGCGACGATGGTTGTCCTTCACGATGAAGCCTGTCCTCGTCCTCTCCGCCCTTCTCCTCCTCGCCACCACCGCCACCGCCGCTTGCTCGAACAGCGCGCCGACGGAGGGCGCGTTCACGAACGACCTGCGCATGAAGCCGGGCGCTCCCGTCGCCAAGGGCGGCATCGCTGACGACAGCATCAAGCCGCTGCCCACGCCGGTCGTCGGCAGGGTCGGCGTTGCGGACGACGGTGTGAAGCCGCTGCCCGCGCCGGTGGTGGGCAAGGGCGGCATTCCGGACGACAGCATCAAGCCGGTCGGCGCTGCGCCGGTCCCGCCCCCCGCGCGCCGCTGATTCCGGAGCGACAGTCGCTCGTTCGCGATGATTTTCCGCGCTATCTCGACTAGATGGGTCGGGTGGCGAGCTCCCTCACCCTGCTCCGCAACGCCGAGATCTACGATCCGGCGCCTCGCGGACGGCACGACGTCCTCGTGGGCGGCGGCTCGATCCTCGGGCTCGGCCGCTCGCTGCCGCCGAGCGCGCTGTACGAGGTCGTCGATCTCGAGGGCGCCCGGCTCATCCCCGGGCTGATCGATTCCCACGTGCACGTCACCGGGGGCGGCGGCGAGGCGGGCCCCGCCACGCGCGTCCCCCCGGTCGTGCTCTCCGCGCTCACGCGCGGCGGCGTCACGAGCTGCGTCGGGGTGCTCGGGACCGACGGCACCACGCGCAACGTCGCCTCCCTCGTCGCGGCGACGCTCGCGCTGCGCGCCGAGGGCCTCTCTGCCTGGTGCTGGACCGGCAGCTACGAGGTGCCGCCGATCACGCTCACCGGATCGGTGCGCTCCGACATCGTGTTCGTCGATCCCATCCTCGGCGCCGGCGAGATCGCGATCAGCGACCATCGCTCCTCGCAGCCGACGTACGACGAGCTCCTGCGCCTCGCCGCCGACTGCCACGTCGGCGGGATGATGAGCGGCAAGGCGGGCGTCCTCCACCTGCACCTCGGCGACGGCGCGCGCGGCCTCGCGATGCTGCGGCGCGCCCTCGACGAGAGCGAGCTCCCCGCGCGCGCCTTCCATCCCACGCACGTGAACCGCAACCCGCGGCTCTTCACGGAGGCGCTCGCCATCGCCGCGCGCGGGATGACGGTCGACGTCACGGCGTTCCCCGTCGCCGAGGGCGAAGACGCCTACCCCGCGGCCGACGCCATCCTCCTCTACCTCGCGGCGGGCGCGCCCCCCGAGCGCTTGACCTGCAGCTCCGACGGCGGCGGCTGCATCCCCACCTTCGACGCCGAGGGCCGCCTCACGACGATGGACATCGGCCGCCCGGCGGCGCTCGCCGACACGCTCGCCATCCTGCTCGAGCGCGGCCAGGACCTCGAGCGCGTCCTCCCCATGTTCACCAGCAACGTCGCCTCGCTCCTGCGCCTGCCTCGGAAGGGCACGATCGCGGTGGGCGCCGATGCCGACCTGGTGTCGCTTGACGGCGCGCACCGCATACGCGACGTGATGGCCCGCGGACGATTCCTCGTGCGCAACGGCGAGCCCGTGGTGAGAGGAACGTTCGAAAGCCCATGAGCCCAGCGAAGATCGAAGGCGACAAGAAGCGCGGGTTCATCGTCCCCATCGGGGGCGCCGAGGACAAGGAAGGCGCGGCGAACATCCTGCGCCGCTTCATCGAGGTGTCGGGCGGCACGTCCGCGCGCATCGTCGTCATCCCCACCGCCTCGAAGCTCGACGACACGGGCCGTCGCTACGAGAAGCTCTTCCGCCAGCTCGGCGCCGACGAGGCGAAGTCGCTCCCCATCTTCACCCGCGCCGACGCCGCGAAGCAGGAGTGGCTCGACTACATCGAGAAGGCGAACGGCATCTTCATCACCGGCGGCAACCAGCTGCGCCTCACCACCATCATCGGCGGCACGCCCGTGGCGAAGGCGATCCGCCGCGCGAACGTGCGGGGGGTGGCGGTCGGCGGCACCAGCGCGGGCGCCGCGATCCTGAGCGAGCACATGATCGCCTACGGCGACGAAGGCCACACGCCCCACGCCGGCCGCGTCACGCTCGTGCCCGGCTTCGGGCTCACGAACCGCATCATGATCGACCAGCATTTCAGGCAGCGCGACCGCCTCGGGCGCCTCCTGTCCGCGCTCGCGTACAACCCGTTTGCGGTCGGCATCGGGCTCGACGAGGACACCGCGGCGTTCATCGATCACACGAAGAAGCTCACGGTGGTGGGCGCCGGCGCCATCACCATCGTCGATGCCTCCGAGCTCTCCCACTCGTCGATCGCCGACACGAAGGAAGGAAAGCCCGTCTGCATGACGAACGTGCGCCTGCATGTGCTCGTCGACGGCGGCACGTTCGACCTCGAGACGCGCAAGGCATCGCCCGGCGCCCCCCGGACGTAGGAACATTTCATGGAGCTCCTGGAGCGCCGCGTCTACCGCGGCCCAAGCCTGTACGCGCACTTCCCGGTGATGCGTCTCACCGTCGACCTCGGCATGCTCGAGGCGTGG
>JAYTBL010000066.1:0-5608 GCA_043736975.1 Polyangiaceae bacterium | reverse complement strand
CGTCTCCCGCCTCCTTCACGCGCCCCAGGAGCTCCTTTCTGGCCGCACACGTCTGGGCGGTGCGGAGATCGAGGAGGACCACCGCCGCCGGCGAGGCGTGCGCGCGGACGTCGGGCTTCGCGAGGCTCCGCAGGGCTCGGGCGTGCAGACGCTCCGCGGTCTGGCGCGACGCGGCCTTCGCGGTGCTGAGCTCGACCAGCGCGTCGACGCCGCGCTCGCCGAGCGGTCCCTCGAGGATCGCGAACGCCTCGTCGTCGTCGTCGCCCTTGCCCTTCGCGGCGTTGGTCACGACGAGCTGGACCACATCGTCGTCACTCGCGGCCGCGGGGTTCGTGGCGAGCAGCGCGCGCACGGTCTTCAGCGCGTCGGCGGGGCGGCCCTGCGCCTGGTACGCGAGGGCGAGCTTGGGCGGGAGGGTCGGGTCGTCGGGGTACTCCTTCGTGAGCGCCTCCAGCGCCTCGGGGCCGAGCGCGACTGCGGCCTTCAGCTCGTCGGCGGTGGCCGCCTTTGCGCGCGCCGCGGCGGAGGTCGTGCTGCCATCGGCGGTGACCACGACGATGGGCCCGTGCCGGCGCGTGACCAGCAGCACCACCGCGACCACCAGGATGAACCCGATGGGGAGCGCTGCCGCCACCGCGATGAGCACGCGTCGCGGCTGACGGCGCAGGGTGTCGGTCACGCTGGGGCGTGCGCCCCCCTCGAGCGAGCGCTGCGAGGGCGGGGCGACGGCCTGGTTCGGCGAGACCTCGGACGCGGGCGCCCCCACGGAGGTCTGCGCGAACGCGTCGGGCCGCGACCATGGCTTCTGCTCGGAGGCCACGGGCGGCGCGGTCGCCGTGCCGCTCAGCTCGATCCCGCTCGTCTTCGCGGCGCTGTCGATGGCGTCGATCAGCGCTCGCGCGCTCGGGTAGCGCTTCTTCGAGTCCTTCTCGAGGAGGCAGCGCACCACCGCCTCGACGGTCGCCGGCACGTCCACCGCGGGCGCGCGATCCTGCATGAGCGGCACCGGCGCCACGATGTGGAACGAGAGCATCGCCGTGCGATCGGGCGGATCGAAGGGGTGCTTGCCGGTGAGCATCTCGTAGAGCATGACGCCGAGGCCGTACAGATCGGCGGCGGGGGTCACGGCTTCGCCGAGCGCCTGCTCGGGCGCCATGTACTCGGGCGTGCCGAGGATGGTGCCGAGGCGCGTGAGCGGCTGCCCGACGTTGCGCTTCGCGACATCTCCGGAGGCCGACGCTGCGCCCAGCTCGAGCACCTTGGCGATACCGAAATCGAGCACCTTCACGAAGTCGGGCTCGTCCTCGCGCTTCACCAGCATCACGTTCTCGGGCTTGAGGTCGCGATGCACGATGCCCGACTCGTGCGCGCGCTCCAGCGCGAGCGCCATCTGGCGTGCGATGCGCAGCGCGCGCGGCACGCTGAGCGGACCGGGCTCCAGCGCGTCGCGCAGGTTGGTTCCTTCGACGTACTCGAGCACCAGGAAGTACGCGCCGTCTGCGGTGCGGCCGAAGTCGGTCGCTGCGGCGACGTTGGGATGCTCGATGTGCGCCGACGCCATGGCCTCGCGCTCGAAGCGAGACTGCACCTCCGCGTTGTCGCTCATCTCCGGGTGGAGGAGCTTCAGCGCCACCCGCTTCTTCATGTGCGTGTGCTCGGCGAGGTATACCGAGCCCATGCCGCCCTCGCCGAGCAGCTCACGAATCAGGTAGCGCCCGGAGATCACCGTCCCGATGCGTTCCAGGCCGTCTTGCGGGGGCGTCTCGTTCTCCGGCGACGTCATGAGGGCCCCGTCAGCTCTTCCGGCGCTCGCTGCGGAGGAGCGCGATCAGCGCCGAAGCGGTGCGATGGCGCTCGATCGGGTGCCGGAGCGGTGCGTTCGGGTGGAGCTCGTAGTGATTCCGGCGGCCAGTTCGCTCGCGCGAGATGTAGCCGCCGTCTTCGAGCTCGACCACGATCCGGTGGGCGGCGCGCTCCGTGATGCCGACCGCGATCGCAAGATCGCGGAGGCGGATCTCGGGATCGCGGGCGATGGAGAGCAGGATGTGCGCGTGGTTCGTCAGGAAGGTACACCCGTGATCCTTGGGAATCACTGCGGAGGCTGCGGGTCGCTTCAACATGCCATCCATGCCATCTCTAGCTCGTCGATTCTTGTGATGCGGGTCCAGCGTTCTCGCCTCGTTCGCCTCATTCGCCGCGTGCGGCGCGGAGATCGGCGATCGCGCGCTGGTGGTCGAGCCGCGCGTCGATCGCTCGGAGCTCGGCCTCGGCGGTCTGCTGCTCCCGCAGATTGACGATCAGCAGCTGGCTGTCGCCCTGCGCGTAGCGGGTGCGCTCGGCCTCCTCGAGCTGCTCGGCGAGCCTCACCTCGCGACGGGCCGCCTCGACCCGCTCGGCGGCGCGAAGGATCGCGGACTGCGCGTCGCGCACGTCCGCCTCGATCCGATCCTTCGCGAAGGAGGCCTGGTACTGGAGACGCGAGGCGAGCGCTGTCGCCGCGTCGAGCCTGCCGCGAACCACGCGGGTCTGGATCGGGATGTCGAGGAGGAGCGACACCTCGAAGACGGGCTTGCTGAGATCCGGACGCCGGGGAATGTCTGCACCGAAGTCCTGCGTGCCGACCAGCTGGAGGTCGAGCCCGGGCGCGAGCTGATTCCTGTTGAATCGCATCTCGATGGTGTTCTGGCGGAGCTGCAGCGCGATGCGGCGCGCCTCCGGCCGGGCTGCGAGGGCGACCGAGAGATCGTCGCTGCCGGAGCGCGTGGCCGTAGGTCCAGGCTCTGGCAAGGCTCGCGGCAGCCGCGAGCGGGGCGGCGGCGTCGCTCGCCCGTCGGCGTCGCGCAAGAACAGCGCCAGCTCGATCGCTGCCTGCTCGAGCCCGCGCTCGGCCTGGGCGACCTGTGCCCGCCGTTGCTCGACGGCGCGCGCGTTGTCCGCGCGGTCGATGGCCGGGAGATCGCCGCGCTCGACCCGTGCGGCGACCGCCTCGTCGCGGAGCTCCACGTTCCGCATGAGCCGCTGCGCGACGTCGACCTTGCGGCCGGCCGCGACCCACCCCCAGTAGCGTTGCGCCGCGGCTCTTCGGACCTGGATGCGCTGCTCGGCGACCGACAGCTGCGCGACCTCGGTCCCGATCTCCGCCCGCGCCAGCGTGGCCCGCCGGCGATCGATGGGACCGTTGCGCCAGAGCGGCGCGTTGACGCCGACGCGCGCCTCGCCGTACTCGAGCGTCTCGAGGCGTTGGTCGTAGATCGCAAAGCGGCCGCTGCCCAGCTTGTAGCCGACGAACGGCGTGATCCCCCAGAGCGCGGTCGGACGCTCGAGCTGCGAGTCGATCCTCGTCTGCTCGTAGTAGCCGATGGGAACAATGGCTGCTTTCGTCTTCCACGACGCGTCGAAGCCGCCCTCGGCCGAGAGCAGATCCGCCGCCGCGATGGCGCGCTCCTGCTCCGCGGCCTTGAGGAGCGGGTAGGAGCGCTCTGCTGCGGCCGTCACCTCGTCGAGCGCGAGCTCGGCGCCGTCGGCGCGGGCCTCCGCGGCGTGGAGGCACGAGAGCGCGAGGACCAGCAGCGTCACCCAACGCGCGCTCATTTGTCGGCCCCCGTCGCCATCTTGCCCTGCGTGGGCTCCTTGGCGAGAGAGGGAGGGAAACCGTTGAACTGCCGCCACAGCTCGTAGCCGAGGCGCACGCGCCCCAGCTGCACCCAGCCCTGCGTGCGCACGCCCTGGCGGAGGTACACGGGCGCGGGCCAGATCGTGCCTTGTTCGGGGACCACGACGACGCGGAACAGGCCGGCCCCGTTGTCGCTCGAGTCGACGAACGAGACGCGCCCCGCGAAGGTGCCGACGGCGACCGAGGGCCACCCGCTGAACTGCAGCGCTGGCCACCCCTCGAACTGGAGTCGCGCCTGCGAGCCCGGCTGGACGAGCGGCATGTCGTTTCCCGTGACCCAGATCTCGACGGCGCGCTCCGTCGTGTCCGGCACGAGGACGGCGAGCAGGTCTCCGGGCTTGACCACCTCGCCGGTGTTGCCGTTCGCGGCGATGCGAAAGATGGTGCCGTCGCGCGGCGCGATGACCGACTGCGCGGACTGCTTCGCGAGGCGGCCCTCGATGCGGGCCAGCTCGGCGCTGACGCTCGCGACCTCGGCCTGAGCTGCGGATCGCGAGGCGCGCGCGTCGTTCACGGAGGCGGCGCCGTCGTTGCCGACCTTCCTCCGGTCGGACGCGATCGCCGTCTGTTCGCTCCGCGCTGCCGACAGCGATACCTTCGCTCGCTGGACCTCGGTGCGCGCGCGCGTCTCCTCGAGCTGGGTCAGCTCGAGCTGACGCTGCGAGGTGAGGCCCTTCGCGGTGAGGGGCGTCTGTCGCTCGATGTTGGCGGTCGCGATCGCGAGCGTGGCCTCGGCGAGGGAGAGGGCCTGCGCGGCCCCCTCCACGCGCTGCGTCGCCATGCTGATACGCGACTCGGCCGCTTCGATCCCGCTCTGCCGCGAGTCGTCGACGGAGTCGATCCTTGTCTCCAGGGAGCTCGCGCGCGCCAGGGCGGCCTCGCGGCGGGCGGTCACGGCGTCGCGCTCGGTGCGCAGGCGCGCCAGGATGTCGGGATCGTTGTCGGAGAGGTCGACGACCGGGTCGCCTTTCTTCACGATCGAGCCTTCGCGCACGTACCACCGCACGATCCGCCCCTCGGTGGGGGCCTCCATGTTCTGGCGGCGCTCCTCGGGGGCGTAGGCCACGACCCGTCCCGACCCCAGCGCGGACTGTTGCCAGGGCGTGAAGTAGAGGACCAGGATCACGAGGACGAGGGTCCCCACGATCAGCCGCGCCAGCACGCGGCTGGCGCGCGAGGGCTGCACCAGGTCCATCGCCGTGGACGGCGGCAGCGCGTTCACGATGCCACCTCGGTGCCGGCGATCCGTCCTCGTTCGAGCCGCAGGTACGGACCGACCGCCGCGGCCAGCTCCGGGCGGCTCGTGAACAGGAGCACGGTGGTCGACGGGCGCGCGCCCGCGATCCGCCGGAGCACCTGGAGCGCCGTGTCGGGACCGAGGCGGTCCAGGGTGCCGTCGATGATCAGCAGCCTCGGTGCGCCTACGACCGCGCGGGCCAGCGCCAGTCGTGTCGCCTGGGTGGGGGTCAGGCGGCATCCCGAGGCGCCGAGCCGCGTCATGACTCCCTCGGGCAGCGCTGCGACCTCGTCGCCGAGCTCGACGAGCTCGAGGGCTTCGGCGACGGCGCCAGCGTCGAGCGCCTCTCTTCCGTAGACGATGTTCTCGGAGACGGTGGCGTCGACGAGCTCGGGCACCGCCACCAGCGAGACGGTGCGGCGGAGGTCGGTGAGGGAGAGCGCCCGGCTGTCGATCCCGTCGAGCAGGAAGCGCCCGCGGTCCGCGCTGCGCAGCCCGTAAAGCACCTCCACGAGCGTGCTCTTGCCGCTGGCGTCGCCGCCCAGCACGGCGACCTTCGCGCCCGGCAAGACCTCGAAGGAGACGCCGCGCAGCACGGCCTCCTTGCCGTAGGCATAGGTGAGCTCCTCGACGACGAGACCTGCAGGACCTTCGCTCTGCGGCCCGGCGACGCCTCGCGGGCGTTCGTGAGGGAGATC
>JAYTBL010000065.1:0-5613 GCA_043736975.1 Polyangiaceae bacterium | reverse complement strand
GCAAATCGTGTCGAAGATGACGAAGCGAAGTGAGGAGGAGATCTGCCGCAGCGCACGCATTCCGCTGCTGCTGGCCCCGAGCATCAAGGCAGGGCTCGGCATCGACTGGAGCGATCCGAAGCAGAAGGTCACCGCGTTCCAGATCGTCGAGCAGCAGGTGTCTTCGCTCCATCGCTGGGTGGAAAAGCACCTCGACGAAGCTCGAAGCTAGGCGATCTCCAGGCGAAATCGCACCCTCTTCCGCTTCGCGACGACCAGGACGTCCTGGAGCGCATCGAGGTCCTCGAGCACCATCGCCACCGAGGTGACCCGCGCCCGGATCCGCGGGTCGGCGAGCGCCCCGAGGAGCCCCTCGACGCAGCGCAGGCCGTCGGTCGGGGAGAACCATGCCGTCCAGGGACCGACGGCCTCGGCGAGCTCCTCGGGATAGCCGTCGAAGTCGGGCGGAGGCTCGCGATCGTCGGCGAAGCTGGAGAGCGTCGGCACGCCGCGCTCCTCGGCGATGGCGTCGAGCACCGCCGCGTGATGGAAGATCGCCGCGCCGTCGCCTTCGTACACGACGACGAGCTTCGTTTCGAACGCGGGAAAAAAGCCCACCGTCATCGGAGCGCCCTCTGCCGGAGCACGCCGGCGGCATGTGCTTCGGGCTGCTAGCCTACACCGCCGGCGTCCACGTGATAGCGTGCACGCACGGGCGCACGCTGTCCGCGAACAGCGCTACCCTCGAGGCCCATGGTGGCGCCGCTCGCTCCGTTCGTCCTGCCGCCAGCCCCGCCCGATCGCGCGCGCGCTGGGCGCATCGCCATCTACGGCATCGCCGGCGCGGTCACGCTCGGCTGCGCGATGGTCGTCGGCCCGGTCGGTGCGGCCTTCGGCCTACCGTTCGGAGGTCTCGCTTATCTCCTGACGGTGACCCGACGCAAGGAGGTGGGCGCCGCGCTGGCCATGGCGGCGCTCGACCGGGCCGCGCGAGGTCGCTTCGCCGAGGCGCGCGCGCTGCTCGACGCGGTCGCGAAGAACGTCCTCTCCTCGTACGTGGGGATGATGGTCGATTCGCAGCGCGCGGCGCTTGCGCTCTACGAGGGCGACCTCGAGTCGGCGATCGCCGAGGCCACGCGCGGCGCGCGCGAGGGCAAGCGCCTCGATGCCCTCGGGCGGATCCATCAAGGCAGCGCGCTGTCCATCCGCGCCGTCGCGCTGGCGGGGCTCGGTCGCAAGGAGGCAGCGCTGGCCGACATCGCCGCCGTGCGCACCGCGAAGTACCGGCAGGGCGCGTTCGTCGCGCGGGCAGCGCTGGCCGAGGCGATGATCCACGCCCGCGAGAAGGACCTCGACTCGCTGGCGCGCGTGCTGCGCGAGGAGCGTCCGCTCCTCTTTGGATCGACGAGCCCGCGCGAGCGCATGGTGGCGCGCGCGCTCTCGCGCCTCGTGGCGGCAAAGCGCGTGAGCGTGTACCGCGAGCCGGCGAAGCGCGAGGAGCAGGAGCTCGACGAGAACGCCTCGTGGGTGGCACGCCTGGCCCCGGAGGCTGCGGCCTATGCCCGCGCTCCGAAGCTGGGCGCGCAGCTCGAGGCGCCCGCGCCGGTCGATCCCGAGCTGGTCGCGGGCGCCGAGAAGAACGCCCCGAAGGCGCGGTCCCCGTTCAAGCGGGTGGCGGCGCTGTGGTTGATCCTCATCGGGTTGTTCCTGACCCTCTGGCAGTTCCTCCCGCCGAGCGAGCCGACGTACCGCGAGGCGGCGACCACCGCGACCGAGGCGTCGTGGTCGGGGTCGCCGCTGAGCATGGTCTCGCTGGTGCTACTGGCGACGATCGCGTTCCTCGGAGGCCTGATCGCGTTGCGGGTCGGGCGCGGGAAGCGACTGCTCGTCGATCTGAGCCAGTCGATGGAGCTCCGGCAGCGCGGCCGGTACGAGGAGGCGAACGCGGCGTTCGCGCGACTGGCCAAGAGCAAGGTGCCGCTGGTGGCGCCGCAGGCGAAGCGCGAGCTGGCCAGCATCGCGATCGCGCTCGGGGCATTCGACAAGGCGCGCCAGCATGCCGAGGCGGGGATCGCGGCGACGCGCTCGAGCCCGACGTCGCTGACGCTCTCGCGGCCCGTGCTGCTCCCGCAGCTTCATGGCGTGCTGGCGTTCGCGCTCGCGGCGAGCGGCCGGGCGGGGCGCGCGGAGCAGGAGCTCGAAGAGCTCCCCAAGCTCTTTCCGGCGTATCCCTATCTCGCGCGCGACACGTTCAGCGCGCGGCTGGCGGGCCTCGCGGCGACTGGCAAGTACGAAGCGGCCGCGGCGATGGCGCGCGAGCGGCCCGCGGATCTCCCGCTGTCGATGCAGGAGGAGCTCCTGTGCGACGCGCTGCGCCTGCGCGCCGGCGACGTCCTCCCGGAAGGCGAACGCGAGCGCATCGAGCTCGATCTCCAGGACGACACGGGCGCCGCGCGCTGCCTGACCCAGCTGGCGCCCGCGCTGCTCGGCCGCACGCGCGTGGGCTCCCGCCTCGAGGGGCTCGCAGCGTCCACCAATGACGCTGCAGCCCGCGCCGAAGGCGATGACGAATCTGCGAGTGACGCCGCAGCCGACCCGGCTCCGCTCGCCATGCGCCGCGAGTAGAGCGCCGCAGGCTCCGCGGGGTGGCGCGACATCGACGGCGTCTTCTCCTGATCGCGCGCGCCTACGGGTCGAACGTCTCCGTCCGGCCGGGCAGCGAAGCGACGTCGGCCGGCGGGGCGTAGCCCTGCCACCCCTCGGCGCCCTCGACGAGCCATGGCCAGTCGCGCTGCATCGATTGCACGACCGCCGGCGAGAGGCCGTGCACCTGCGTGGGCGCGACGTTCAGGCGCGCCTGGCCCCGGCGCGCCGCGACGTTCCTCGAGGCGGCGCGGAGCGCGGGCTCGCAGCCGCTGGTCGTACACAGGAAAATCGCGCGCTCGCCGCTGCCGGTTGCCCAGTTCGTCGAGAAGCGGAGCGACGACGCGGGATCGTGCGCGGAGTCGCCGACGGCGATGCGCCGGTAACGCGCGGGGTTCGCGCCAGCGAGGAGCGCGACCTGGCTCGCACCCATGGAGCCGAGCGCGCGCTCGTTGCCGCCGAAGCCGCGTGGACACACCACGAACGGATAGCCCGCGGTGATCTCTCGCCACGCGGGGCACACCGTCGACTTGTTCGGCGTCTCGCTGCCGCCGTGGAGGGCGACCATCAGCGGACGCGGCTCGCGCGCGCCGAGCGGCACCGCGACGAAGCCGAGACGCTCCTGGCCGTCACGCAGCTCGAGGATCAGCGGGTAGCCCGCGAGCCCAGGCGCCCCCACGCTCGCGCCGGCGGCGTCCGCGCCATCGGCCGCCGCGCGATCGCCATCGCCATCGCCTGCGTCGGCCGCGCCTTCGGCGCTCGTGACCGCGCCCGCCTCGCGCTCGTCCCCGGGTCGCTCGCGCGCGGCGCGGCGCGTGCAGCCCGCCAGGGCCAGGAGCGCGAGGAGCGTCAGGAGAGCACGCATCTCATAGCCATACCGTGATCCCGTGGGCCGGCAGTCGCGCCGATGGTCTAGACTATTTCGATCCAAGACGGTCCCCGACATCGCGCGCCTCCTGAAGGAGGCCGCTGCATCGATAAAGAGCGACGTGCGGGGTGCGGTAGCGAAGCTCGAGGAGGCCCAGGCGCTCGCGGTCGCCACCAGTGATCCGGACGCAATCGCGGCGGTCGCGAAGAGCTCGCGCGCGGGTGGTCGCGCCGCAAATCAGCGGCCAAGTCGCTGCACTATGCAGAAAAAGCGACGAGGACGGCGCCGGATCGCAAGGCCGCCTGGAACACGCTCGCCAAGACCTGCGAGCTCATCGCCTCGCGCACCAGCGCGCCCACGAAGCAGCAGCGGGCGCGCGCGCTCTATCGCGCGGTGGCGACAGCGTTCAAGAAGGCAGCCGCGCTGACCAAGGACCCGGAGGACAAGCGCTGGCTCCAGGAGCTCGCGAGCGACGCCTCTGGAAGAAGCTGACAGCTGTCAGCTTCTCCCAACGGCCCTCATCGAGAACGTCGATGGCGAGGCGCCCGCCTGGAGGAACGCGATCATCACGTATTCCTCGGCGGTCTTCTTGGGACCGGGCGCCCCGGTCAGCGCGCGGTGCCCGGCGTTCAGGCGACGCTTCTTGTAGCTCGTGTACAGCGCCGCCGCGCCGCTGTCATGGATCGGCGAGGACGCGGCGTGCCCCAGCAGCACCCGGGCCTCCTCGAGGGAAATACAGGCCCTTCCCTCCTCGGTCATCGAGGCGCGGATGCGCGCGATCTCCTCGTGCGAGAGCCCGAAGAGAAACTCCTCGAAGGCGAGGAGCGGCTCCTCCTCGACGTCGTCGCCGCCGAAGTAGTCGAGGAAGCGCTGATCATGCGCCTCCTGGAAGAGGCGAAAGACCTCGTGGGTGCCGAGCATCGTGCCGAGCACCGGCAGGAGCTTCGAGCGTGCCGCCCACGCCGACTCGAGGAGCGGCGCGAAGTCGTCGATCTCGATGAGCACGCGGCGCTCCCAGATCCGGTAGAGGAAGCGCGCTGCGCCGCTCTTCACGCGGCGCGGCACCTCGGGATCGGTGACGAGCGCGATGAAGAGCTCCTCGGCGAGCTTCGTGTAGATGGACTGCGCGACCTCGTGATCAATCTGGTCGATCAGCTCACGGGGCGCATGCGCGGCCTCCAGCATGTAGCCCAGCGCCTTGAGCATGTTGATCTTCGCGACCAGGTACGCCTGTCCGACCACCGCCTTGGTCGGTATGTGCAGATCGAGATCGTACTCGTGCACGCGGCAGAGTTCCTCGACCAGGCTCTCCGCGGTGAACGTGCGCCGGGTGGCCGCATCCCACGAAGACGCCATCGACGGCGCGTCGCGAATCAGCGCCGCGAGCGTCCCGAGGCGAGCGATCATCCCTTCGAGCTCCGCTCGCTGCTTCGGATTGTTCGCCCCGACGGCCGGCAGCGCCCGCTCCACCAGCGCGCGCTCGGCGGCGTCGAAGAAGAACCAGTCCGGCTCGACGGGCATCTCGGCCATCGAGGAATCGTAGCATCGCGTGCGGCCTCCTTGCTCGCCGCCAGCGAGCGCTACTCCCCCTGCATCTGCTTCATCGCGTTGCCGTGTACCGCGCGGAGCGCCATCGCCTCCTCGGGAGAGGCCGCGGCAGGCGTCATCATCCTCGGCGGAGCGGGCGCGCCGCCGTTGCTGGAGACCGCCTCTTCCCTGGGCGGCGCGAGCGAGGCGATGGTCTTGCGCAGCTTCGTCAGCTCGATGACCTTCTGGCCGAGCGCCTTGTCGCCGAACTTCTTCTCGCCTTCACGGGCCAGGCGCAGGCTCGCCTCCAGGAGCTTGCGGGCGTTCGGCAGATCACCGTCACGCGCCAGCGCGATCGCCTTCACCGTGCCCTCCGCGACGCGCAGGCTGGTGACGCCGTGCTCGATCTCGCTGACCGTCGCGTCCTTGAGGCGCGCTGCGTCGGAGGATGCCGCGAGCTTGACGTACGAGTCGACCGCGAGCTCCGCTCCGCCTTCGGTCGGAGCGTAGGTCACGTGAGCGTCGACGAGCTCCATGCTCTTGCCGTCGTGACGCCCCTTGGTGGTGACGCGCACGAAGACGTCGCGGCTCTGCCC
>JAYTBL010000064.1:0-2173 GCA_043736975.1 Polyangiaceae bacterium | reverse complement strand
TCCACATCGACATCCGCACGATGACGCAACAGATCGAGCACTCCCGCGAGAAGCTCAATCGGTCGCGCACCGAGCGGGAGACGAACGCCGCGCAACGTGAGCTCGAAGAGCTCAGGAAGCTCGTTCGCGATCGCGAGGACGAGATCACCCGGCTCGACGAGACGAACGCGTCCGTCCGCACGGCGGTCGAGGCCACCGAGGTCGAGCACAAACGGATCAGCGAAGAGCTGGCCGCCAAGGAAGGCGACATCTCGGCGAAGGTCACCAAGCTCGAGGCCGACCGCAACGAGCGCGGCGGCGGGCGCGACGTGATCGTGAAGCGGCTGCCAGTGATCCTCTACCGGCGCTACGAGCAGCTGCGCGGCAAGCGAGGCACCGCGATCGCGCAGACCTCCGATGGCACCTGCAACAAGTGCAACATGGCGCTGCCGCCCCAGCTCTATCATCGGCTGCGCCGGGAGCCGCTGATCGAGCAGTGCCCGTCGTGCAACCGGATCATCTACTTCGCCCCCCCCACCGAAGCCACGAAGGTCGACTGACGGTCCCCGTCTGCCCGCGATGAAGAGCTGCCCTACCTGCATGCGCGTGTTTCCGGACGACGCGGGGTTCTGCCCCGCCGACGGAAGCGCGCTGCAGCACGCGAGCATGGTGCCGATCGCCGGCACGGCGGAGGACGCTCGCCTCGGCTCGCGGCTCTGCAACCGTTACGAGCTCCGGCGCGTCGTCGCTGACGGCGGCATGGGACGCGTGTACGAGGGCATCGACAAGCAGACGCAGACGCGCGTCGCGGTGAAGGTGCTGCACGACGAGGTGTCGAAGGACGACGTCTCGCTCGAGCGCTTCAAGCGCGAGTACGAGATCTCGAGCCAGCTACCGCACGACTACATCGTGAAGGTGCTCGACTTCCAGCGCGACGAGTCGTCCGGGGTCTGGCTGCTCGTCATGGAGTTCCTCGATGGCGAGGAGCTGCGCTTCATCCTCAAGCGCGAGAAGTCGGTCGAGCCGGCGCGCCTCGTGCGCATGCTCTCGCAGACCGCGATCGGGCTCGACGAGGCGCACAACCGCCAGTTCGTGCACCGCGATCTCAAGCCGGACAACATCTTCCAGTGCGGCACGCGCGAGGGTGACAACGTCAAGATCCTCGACTTCGGATCGGTCAAGGACAAGAACAGGGACGCGAAGAAGCTGACCGTGCTGGGCACGACGATCGGCTCGCCTTTCTACATGGCGCCCGAGCAGGCGCAGGGCCTCGAGACCCTCGACGCCCGCGCCGACGTCTTTGCGCTCGCCGCCATCACCTACGAGTGCATCACCGGCAGCGTGCCGTTCACCGGCAACAACGGGCCGTCGATCCTCCTGGCGATTCTCACCAAGGATCCCGATCCGCCGAGCGCGAAGAACGCGAACGCGAAGTATCCGATTCCCAAGGCTCTCGACGACGTGCTCGAGGAAGCGCTCGCGAAGAACCCGAACATCCGCACCAAGACGGTCGGCGATCTGGCCAACGGCGTCGGGCGCGCCTACGGGCTCGAGGGCGAGCACAAGGCCTGGGCGCGCGTGCCGACCGCCGAGCTCGCGCGGCAGATCGCCGACGCGGCGACGCGCGCCCCGCTGCCGCCGCTCCGGCCTCTCGAGGCGGCGGCCGATCCCTTCGCCGCGCCCGATCCCTTCGCCCAGAAGCCGGTCGCGACGACGAACCCGATGGCTGGCGCGCCGATGGCCGCTGCCAGCAGCCCCGCGATGAACGCGCCGTATCCGAATGCTCCGCCGCCAATGCAGCAGCAGCCGTACCACGGCGCCGCTGATGACGACCACGCGGGCATCCCGCAGGGACGTCCGTCGTGGATGATCGCGGTCATCGTGGGGCTCGCGGCGCTCCTCGTGGGCGGCGGCATCGCGATCATCGCGCTGCGCTAGACGGCGCGGGCTCTCTTGCGCCTGCTCGAGCGCGCGCGGCGCCCACATGTGCGCTTTCTCGTGGGGGCGATCCACCGGTGGATCTTCTGACCACCGGGTATGTTTCGCAACGGTTCCCGAACGGCGAGAAGTGCGCTTCGCGGTGAGGTGCGTACAAGTCGTACCGATTCAGAACACCCCTATTCTTCCTGGCGCTCCTGCACTGTATATTTCTCACGTAGTGGTCCTTCGCTGGCTTGCGGTTCGCAAGAGGTGA
>JAYTBL010000063.1:0-5620 GCA_043736975.1 Polyangiaceae bacterium | reverse complement strand
CCTCCTTGATCTGGGAGTTGATGCGCTCGCGCATCTTGAGGATCTCGAGCTGGCGCGTCAGGAGGCGGAGGACCTTGCGGATCCGCTCCTTCGCGTCGACCGTCTCGAGCAGCTGCGCCTTCTCCTCGACCGGTGCGTCGAGGTTGGCGGCGACGAGGTCCGCGAGCGCGCCGGGAGCCTGGATCGAGTCGATGAGCGAGCCAGCCTCGCGCGGCAGCTCTGGCATCAGCTGGATGACCTGCTTCGCGATGTCGCGCAGGCTCATCGAGAGCGCCTCGGCCTCGTCGTCATCGACGCCCGCGCTCTCCAGCTTCTTCACCTTCGCCTTGAGGTACGGCGCGGTCTGCGTCACCGTCGTCAGCTGGATGCGCGTGAGCCCCTGGAGGATCAGCGAGTAGTTGCCGGAGCTGTGCTTGAGCGCCTTCAGGACGCGCGCGGCGCAGCCGACCTGGTGCAGGTCGTCGGCCTGCGGGTCGTCGGTGGCGGGATCCTTCTGCGCGAAGATCGCGATGACGGGCGACGGGAAGTTGTCGACGTCCTCCACCAGCGCGACCGACTTCTCGCGGCCGACGTCGAACGGCGCGACGGCGCCCGGAAACAGTACGGCGTTGCGGATCGGCAGGACCGGCAGCTCGTCGCCGAACTGGACCTGCTCTTCGTCCTTCTCGGTACGCGCTCCCGCAGAGCCCTTCTTGTCGGACATGATCAGTTACCTCAATGGGGCTTCGCCAGTCGAAGCCGGGGAATCGCTACGTCTATCTTCCGTCTTATCGCGTGCTTTGGGCCAAACATAGGCCTTTTCGACACCTACAAGCGTTCACTCCGCGACGCTCATCACGGCACGCTCCGGCTCCAGCGTGTGGATGCACAGCCCGGTCAGCACCTTGGGATAGAAGAACGTGCTCTTTTGCGGCATGACCTCGCCGGCCTCCGCCACCTCACGCACCTGCGCCACGGGCGTCGCGTTCGTGAGGAAGAGGACCTGCCCCTTCCCACTGCGCAGCTCGCGCAGCGCCGTCGCCCCGTCCTGGGGATAGTAGATGTTCGTCTTCGCCGCCTGCGCCTCGGGCGTGATCCCGAGCACCGGCTCGAGGAGGCCCATGTGGAGGAGCGCCACGTCGGTGCGGCGGAGCGGCGCCGGGCGCTTGCCGAGGATGGGATGGGCCGCGAGATCGGCGTCCTTCTTCAGCGTGAAGAGCGCGGCGCGGCCGTCGCCCGAGCAGGCGACGACGCTGGGGCCCGCCTCCTGGCCGGCCTTCGCGAGCGCGTCGGTCAGGACGTCGGCGGAGGCTCCCCCGGGCAGGGGCGTCACGTCGAAGAGGTCGGCGGCCTTCTTCCCGAGCTCGTTGAAGTCGAAGGTGGACAGCGAGTGGATGTGGCGGTGCGTCGGGAAGACGACCAGGTTCGGGTCGTCACCGTTGGCGAAGAACACCATGAAGTACAGATGCTCGCCGCGGTCGCCCGGTGCCGCGCTCCGCGCGGTGTCGCTCTTCGCGGCCTCGGCGGCCTCCTGCGAGTAGCGGAGCGCGGTCTCGTAGCGGTGGTGACCGTCGGCGATGAGGAGCGACGACTTCGCGACGCCCTCGACGATCGCGCGGATCGCCGCGGGATCGGTGATCTTCGCCACCGCGTGGTGGATGCCGTCGGCGGTGGTGAACGAGGTGAGGTCGCTCGCCTTCTCCAGCGCCGCGTCGAGCGTGCGCTCGGGATCGCGGTAGAGCATGAAGCCGGGCGAGAGGTTGGTGCGCGTCGCGCGGAACAGCTTGAGGCGGTCCTCCTTCGGACCCGAGAGCGTGCGCTCGTGCGGCAGGACGATGCCCTGATCGAGCGGCACGATCTTCACGAGGCCGAGGAAGCCGCGGCGCGTGATGGTCTTGCCACCGGGCGCGCTTCCGGGCGCGGCGAACGTCTGGTCGTAGCGGTAGAACGCGGGGACCTCGTCGCGGACGAGATCGCCCTCGCTGCGCCACGCGCTCAGCAGGTCGGCGGCGTGGCCGTACTTTGCGTCCCCCTCCCCGTCCGGGAGGATCAGCTTCACCACGTTGGTGGGATGGCGCGACGCGAGCTCGGCGCGCTGCGCGGCGTCGATGACGTCGTAGGGCGGGGCGACCACGGAGGCGAGACCTCCCGAGCCTTCGAGGCGCGCGAGGTCGTAACGGAGGGGCGTGAGCGGGGCGATCTCGGCCATGGGCCGCGGAGTCTACCGCGCGTCGTCAGCGAACGCACCGGACGTAGAGAGGCTCGACGGCGGTCTTGATGGCGGTCTTGCCGGTCTTGAAGTCGACGGTCCAGAACTCGCCAGGGTTGAAGCCAGGCGTGCTCGTCCAGTAGGGCTTGTCGATGGGCGACTTCGTGTCCGCGAACGCGTTCTGGTCGATGTACTTCTGGACGTAAGGCGGCTTGAACGCGGTGTCGTACTCCGTGTGCGGATCCTCGTCGACCAGCGTGAGCAGCTCTTTCACGGTGGGAACGCGTCCGTTGGGCGGGAACACCGTGCTGTTGCAGGAGCTCTGCGCGACCCCGGGGTTCGCCTGCTTGGTCACGCGCTTGCGGTCCCAGACGAGCGTGGTCTCGAGATCCGTAATCTCGACGGCGTCGGTCGTGAAGCGCTCGTACTGCGTCTTCGGCGCGGTGGCGGTCGCCGGTAGCGCGATGGCGAGCGCCGCGAGGCCGACGCGGAGCATGGTGCGAGGGCGCATCATTTCGCCCTCACGCAGAGCACGCTGGCGTTGTCGCCGCTGGGGAGCGCGTCGACCACGCCGGTCTTGAAATCGATGGTCCAGAGCGAGTCGGTGATGATCGAAGGCCGGTCGGGGTCGAGATTGGTGAGGTCGCGCACGCGGTACTCGGACGACGTCCAGACGGGTCCGTTCTTCACACCGCCATCGCCGAACTCCGCTCCGATCAGGTAGAGCTGCGGCGCCTTCAACGGCGAGCCGAAGTCGAGCAGCGTGACGAGCTCGATGCGCTTCGGCAGGCGCCACAGGCCGCTGGCCTCGAGCGTGCCGCAGGCGAGCTTTGCCGCGTCGTAGCCCATCGTGCCGATGGTCGCACGGCGCCAGACCAGCCCGGTGACCTTGTCCTCGACGCGATCCTTGTCGAGCACGTTGTACTCGATCGGGCGCGGCAAGGGCGGCGTCGCGCCGCCGTCGTAGTTCGGCATCGGCCACGCCGCCCACGACACCGGGTCCGCCCCCCGCACGTCGGGCACGTCCCCGTCGACCACGACATCGGGCATGTTGCCGTCGATCGGCGGCACGCCGCCGTCGCCGCAGCGGCCGCCGCCGTTGCACTCGGTCTTCTCGAAGTCGCTGAGCCCGATGATCGCGTTGCACGCGACGACCAGCGGCACCGCCGCCGCCATCATCGCGAGCCCCCAGAGCCGCTTGCGGTCAGAACGAGCCATGGACGCCCACTCCTCCCGGCCCGAGGTCCGGCGCTATCGTCGGCGTCGGCGTCGGCGTCGGCGGCGTTCTCACGAGCGCGAGCGAGCGCGACGACGGCGCCTGCGCGGCGGACTTCGGCGCGGCGAGCGTCGCGTAGAGGCCCACCAAGAGCCCCGCGCCGCCCGCGATGAACATCACCGTCGAGACGTTCCCCCAAAGCCTCGCGCTATCGAGCTTGTCGTGCTGGTCGGTGCCGCACTGGTTGTTGGTGCAGGCCTTGTCGAGATCGGATTTGCCGGAGAGCGCGACCAGACCCGCCACCGAGCCGGTGCCGAGCCCGATGCCGCCCACGATGAACCCCGCGGTGGCGAGGCCGTTTGATCGCTGCGGCGGCGGTGGTTTCGCCTGCCCGGGCAAGACCGCGACCGGCTCCGCCTCGGCGGGCGGCGCCTGCACCGGCAGCGTGATGTCCTTCGTCTCGCCGGGCGCGAGGTCGAACGAGGAGCGCGACTCCGCACCCTTGCCGATCTTCGCCGCGAGATCGTGGCGCCCGGGATTGACCGCGCGCGCCTCGGTGAGCGCCGCCGCGGGGACGAGCGCGCCGTCGACGGTGACCGTGGCCTCGCGGCCGGGAGGCACGCCCGTGATGTGGAGGCGCACCGTCGCCATCTTCGGCTTCTGCTCCTCGGCGATGCGCCCGGCCTCGCTGCGCGCGTCCTGCGAGCGCGGGGTCTCGCCGGCGAGCGGCGGGATGCGCGCGACGCCCAGGCACACCTCGCGCGCCTCGACCGGCTGCACCAGCGCCGCGTGCGTCTTGCACAGCTCGAGGCCGGTGATCGGTGTGTTGCCGAGCGCGTGCGCGGCCTTCAGCTTCTCGAGCGCGCCCTTGAGGTCGCCCATATCGCGCAGCTGCACGCCCTGGTTGTACAGCTGCCGCGCCGACTCGAGGTCGGTCGCCGAGCGCTGCGCGTAGGCGGGTGATCCGCCGATCATGGCGGCTGTGAACGTCACGCCGAGGAGCAGTCTGGAACGTCTAGAAGATGTCATGTCCACTCGCGGCCGGTCGCGCCGTGACGACCGGGGCGGTCGTCGCTGGCAAGGAGGGCGCGGCCGAGGGTACAGCAGCTGGACGCGCCGAAGCGGGAGGACGGATGCGATTGCCGTGCCCACCCCCGGGGCGGACCGACGACGCGCTCGTCGCCGCCACCGCGCCGCTGTCGATCGGCGACGGCGCCACCGGCGGCGCTGCCGAGGCCGGGGTGAGGATCACGGTCGTCGTGGTGGGCGTCGGCGCCGGCGCCACCTGCGCATCGACGGCGGCCTCTGGCGTCACGAGCGCGGTCGCCGCGCTCTTCTTGAACAGCTTGCTGAAGCCGACGTACGCGAGCGGCGGCACGACCAGGAGGATCCCGAGCAGCACCAGCAGACGGCCACGCGAGCGGCTCTGCGTCGCCCCGCGCACCACCCCAGCATCGGTGGCGGCGCCCGCTGCGAGCGTCGGCGCGCTACCGCGGGTCGCCCGATTGCCGCCGGTGCTGATGCGCGGCCCGGCATCGAGGGAGCGCGGCAGCTGCCCGCCCAGCGCGCGCGCCAGCTCCTCGGCGAGCTCCTTCGCCGAGCCGAAGCGCTTCGTGACGTCGCGCGCGCACGCCCGCTCGAACCACGCATCGACCGCGGGATCGAGCTCGGGTAGCACCCGTGAAGGCGCCGGCAGCGGCTCGCTGTGGATCTTGATGGCGAGACCGCCCATCGTCTCCGCGTCGAAGGGCTTCTCGCCGGTGAGCATCTCGAAGGCGACGACGCCAACGCTCCACAAGTCACTGCGGTGATCGATGTTCTTGGAGCCGAGGATCTGCTCGGGGCTCATGTAGAACGGCGAGCCGATCATCGAGCCGGTCTTCGTGCCGCTGTCGACGCCGTCCGCGTTGAGCACGTCGACGCCCTTCGCGATGCCGAAGTCGAGGAGCTTCACGAACACCTCGCCGCTGCGCCCGGCATCGCACAGGTAGATGTTCCCGGGCTTGATGTCGCGATGGATGATGCCCTTCTCGTGGGCACGATCGAGCGCGCGCGCGAGCTGCCCCACCACCTCGACGACGAGCTCCGGCGCCATGCGCCCTCCGTGATCGAGGTACTCCCCGAGGTCACGACCGTCGAGCAGCTCCATCACGATGTAAGGGACACCCGCGTCGGTGATGCCGTGGTCGAACGTCTGCACGACGTGCGGGCTCTTC
>JAYTBL010000062.1:0-2179 GCA_043736975.1 Polyangiaceae bacterium | reverse complement strand
TGTGCATCATCAGCCTCGGCTTCGGCTGCGGCGCATGGGTAAGCTGGCGCCGCGTCTACACGACGTACTCGAGGGTCTTCAAGCCCATCGCCGGCGGTCTCCACATGGCCGAGGTGGCCGCCTCGTTCGGCTACCCGCTGCTCGGCGCGTACAAGGGCTACACGACCGGCAAGGACTACCAGGCCTTCGGCGTGAAGAACCACGACATAAGCATGATCGTCGTGAGCCCATCGATCATCCCTGGCAACGCCATGGTGGGGCCGCTCAACGCGGTCTTCAACCGCGGCGGCAGAAACCCGAGCCGCGCCTCCGAAACACGTGACGCGAAGAAGGGCCTTCCCGTCCAGGCCAAGAAGTTTTCGGACGTCTGCGATCTCGTCGCGAAGAAGGGGATCGACGCGCTCCTCTCCCTCGCCGGAGGCGGAAGCGGGGCCGTGATCGACATGGTGAAGGGCTGGATAGGTCGCGCTCTGAAGCTTCGCTACTGCAACGACATGGGCTCGCAGACGCCCGATCTCACCAGCCGGTTCACCCAGGGATCCGACGCGATCGACAGCGCGAACACCTCGAACGCGAACAGGCCAGTCCCGAGGGGCGGCAGCGCGCCGCCCCCCATCGAGAAGCCCGCTGCCGGCGGCGCTGGTGGCGGCTCGAGCTGCATGAGGGACAACAGCGGCATCGACCCCGGCCTCGACAGGTGGTGGGGCTGCGACGGCCCGCTCGTCCCCTGGACGGGCACCCAGAACGGCAGCCCGTGGAACGATGTCTGGGGCGTGAACTGGCGCCCCTCGTTCACCGATGCTCAAGAGCACGCCGTCGCGATTGGACAGCGAAAGTGGGGAGTCTCCTCGACGGCCGAGACGAACATCTACTTCGCGCAGGCAGAGTTCTACTTCGACTGCAACAAGGAGTGGACCGACATCGACTGCAACAAGGACGACAACGCCGGGTACTCGGTCCAGTGGCGTGCACGCCTGAAGCGTCTACAGTTTCCACAAGTCGGCTCCCTCTTGACCAGCTTCGCCGGAAGCTTCCTCACCACGATGAAGGGTTACAAGGATTTCCAGAGGGTTTTGGCCGGTGAGACCACGCGCGGCCCGGACGGCAGGCCCAGACCCCCCAGCCCCCTTGTCAGCGGCACCTTCGGCGGAGGCATCGATGCGCTCAACAAGAAGTTCAACAAGGCCGTTCAGGAGGGCGCACGCGGACTCGGCGAGTTCATGAATCCTGATCTCGGGGCGTATCATTGAGGTCCACCATGCTGAAGTCGAAGCGAACCCGTCGTGCAGGACGTCGTGGCGCGGCCTTGGTCGAGGCCGCCGTCGTCATCCCGGTGATGCTGGTCTTCCTCGGCTGCATCATGTTCACGAACCGCTCTTACGAGGCCAAGCTCGACAAGCAGATGGGGACGCGCGCCGGCATCCTCTACTACGCGTCGCACAACTGCGAAGGCGCCGTCCCCGCCGGCGTCCAGCCTCCGGTCAGGACCACGGGCGACAGCGGTCAGAGCTCGGCCGGCGTTCCGGGCGGGTCCGCGACCGATCCGAACCGCCTCGGCGGCGGCGGCAACACCGGCGGCGCTGCGGCCGGCATGGACCGCAGCTGGAACACCGCGCACGCGAAGCCCGCGGACAGCACGGTCTACGGCAGCGCCGTCCAGGACCGCACGCGCGTCTTCATGAGCCGCACCATCCACGCGGAGTCGCAGGTCGCCTGCAACGAGAAGCCGTTCCCGAACAAGTGGATCGCGATCATCCAGTTCATCGGCGCGTTCGCCCGCAGCGGCGGCGGGCTCGGTTGAGGTAAGCGCCATGTCATTGTTCATCGTCCGCAGCTCTCCGAAGCGCATCAAGCACGTCAAGGGGCTGCTCCGCGCGGGGGCCTACGTGGTCGGGCTGGGCGTGGTCTTCGGCGCGTTCCAGATCCGCTCGGCGCGCGCCGAGATCACGGACCGCACGCTACAGCTCGGGCGTCAGATGCTGACGCTCGCGAACGCCGCCGAGCACGACGTGAACAAGGTCGTCATGAACGGCCAGAACATGTTCATCGGCAACTCGCTCTCGCACGATCCCGCGAACGTCGTCCTCGATCGCTACCAGAGCTATTGCGAGGCGAACTCGGCGCAGCCTGCCGAGTCGTGGCGCGAGCTGGTCAACAAGCCTGGCGCGTCGACCGACAA
>JAYTBL010000061.1:0-5635 GCA_043736975.1 Polyangiaceae bacterium | reverse complement strand
GCGTGCCGCACGATCTCGCGCGACACCCAGCGGCCCTCGGCGATCCACCGGGAGAAGCCTCCCTCGAGCACGTGCACGTCGCGATGCTGGTAGCGGTGGAGCGCGCGCGCGGCGTCGAGCGCCGGCCCCACCAGCCCGTCGCCGGCCGACCCGGAACGCCGCGAGAGCGCGTACGTCGAGGGGCAGCACCGCCCCGATGCCCGACGATGACGAAGGTCCCGAGACCGTTGCGAAGCGTGCCCTGGCCCCCATGTTCGTTATAGTGAATGTACGTTCTGTTTAGCATACGCTCAAGGCTCCCGACCGAGAACGAACTAGAACCGGGTGCGGGTCGCGGGCCCCCGACGAATCCGAGACCGCGATCGAGCACGGCGCCGAGCGGGCGCCACGGGCCCCGGTGGATGCACCGAAGCGGCCCCTAGGGATCGTAGCGCTCGCCGAAGTCCACCGAGGGGAGCTTGATCTCTCGCGTCGACTCGAACATGTCGCTCAGCCACACCAGCGTCTCCGGATCCTCGTCGAACACGAACCTCGCCGAGCGCGGGCCCAGCGGGCCGACCTCAAGGATCTTCACCCGCAGACCGGGCACCCGGATCTCGTCGCCCACGTGCAGCGGCGCATCGACGCTCCGGTACAGATTGCGCTCCCCGATCGGGTAGAGGCCACGCCCCTGCGTCGCCACCAGCTCCAGCGTGTACGCGTCGCGCCGCAGCGCGAGCACGTGGCCCGCTTGCGTGAGCACCTGGTAGCGCGCCGGCGTGACGCCGCGGCGATCGAGCGCGAACGGCGCGAAGAAGACGCCCGCCATCCCGCGCAGCACGCCGATCTTCGCCTGTCGCGGATCGCCCACCCGCGACCGAACCCACGCGACGCGCGCGTCGAAGTCCGTCGCATCGGATCGGTGCAGCTCGGTCGCCAGGAACGACGTCCCCGGCCCGTGCACGAGATGCACGAAGCCGAGCCCCAGCGCCGCCAGTGAAGCGAGCGACGCCGCGCGCCCCCGCGCGACGTTCGGCTCGCCCGGCTGCGGGAACCACGCGCTGTCGAGGAGCGCCGCCACCATCGCCGAGACGCCGAGCATGCTCACGCCGAGCAGGCGGCGCGCCGGGACCACCGCGAGCGTCGGGACCAGCGCGAGCAGCGACCCGACGAGGAGCCAGGTCAGCGCCTTCCGCTGCGGCGCGTCGAGCGCCGCGAACGCGCGGCGGATCGGCACCACCAGGCCGGCCGCGCAGGCGAGCACGAAGCCCACCAGCAGCCAGCGCGAGAGCCCGAGGCGCCACGGCTCCGAGTCGATGGTCAGCCAGCCCGTGCCGAGCAACGCGACGAAGCGCCACGGCGCGTTGATCAGGAACGCGCCCGGCTCCCGCAGCGGGTCCTGGTAGAACCCCGACGCCGCGGTGCCGTAGCCCAGCGCGCCGCGCACCGTCAGGTAGGCGAGCGCGGGGAGCAGGAACGGCAGCCAGCCCGTGACGCGCCGCGCCGGCGCTTCACGACGGCCGACGTCCATCGCCACCACGTAGCCGCCGAAGCAGAGCGCGTACTCCCCGCCGCCCAGCAGCGCGAGCGCGAACAGGAAGGACGCCAGGAGGCCGTCGCGCGGCCGACGTTCGTCGCGCCACCGCGACTGCCGCAGCAGGGCGAGCGCGCCGAACACCAGGCACACGAGCGTCTCGCGGTTCGCCACCCAGGCGAGCGGCAGCGCGTGGCACGGCGCGAGCGCGAAGATCGCCGTCGCGAAGAGCGCGACGCGCGGGGCGAGCAACCGCGTGAAGAGCGCGCGCGACGCGAGCACCGCCGCGAGCCACCACGCGAGCGAGTGCAGATGCATCGGCAGCGCCGCATGCGCGAACACGCGATGATCGAACCAGAGCAGCGCGCTCGAGAGCGGGCGGAAGAAGCGGATGGTCAGCCGCGGATCGGTCCACCACGGGAGCAGCCCGCGCTGGGTGAGCGCGGCGCGATCGCCATCGTCGACGAACGCATAGAGATCGAACGCGCCGCGCTTACCAGGAAACGTCCCCTCGACCATCGCGCCCTGGAGGTGATCGTCGAGGAACAGGGGCGTGAAGAGCGCCGGCGAGAAGAGCAGAGCGCCGCCGAACAGCACCAGGAGGAGCGCCATTCGCTCACCCAGCCGTTTCTTTCGCGTCTCGGAAGTGTCAGAGGAGCCGATGTAGGACGCGGCTTTCCCCGAGAAAACAGGGGCATCTGCAGCGGGGGGATCGCGGTCGGTCATCGGGAAAGGCTATGTAAGGCGATCTGGACCTGTTTTTTGCTGGCCTTCGCTTAGAGTCCGCCGTGTGAAGTACGTAACCTTCTCAAAGTCCGCGTTCGCCGTCACCGCAATCCTCGTGGCCACCGCCTGTGCGGACAGCGCTGACGTCCCGGAGGACACGGCGCCGGCCCCTACGGATACCGCGCCGGCGACCACCGTGCCGCCGTCGTCGAAGCCCACGCCGCCGCCGGCCGAGAAGAAGTGCGCGCCCTCCTGCAAGGCGGACGCGGATTGTCAGAACAGCTGCCCTGCCCTCCCCGGCGGCATCCAGTGCTGCGATACCAAGGCCGGCGCCTGCTTCGGCTCGAAGACCTCGGCCTGCCCGGCGCCCACGCCCGAGCCAGACGGCGGCCCGCCCCCCGCATACTGACCGCCGCCCGCGGCTCCGTTTTTCTGTAGGCTCGGCCTCCTACCCTTGGAGGCCTCCCATGACGGAGAAATACCGGCTCGTCACGCGTAGCGATTTCGATGGGCTCGTCTGCGCCATGCTCCTCAAGGAGCTCGGCATGCTGGACGACATCCTGTTTGTCCATCCGAAGGACATGCAGGACGGCAAGGTCCCCGTCACCGACCGGGACATCACCACGAACATCCCGTACGTCCCGGGCGCTTACCTCGCGTTCGACCACCACGCCAGCGAGGTGGAGCGCATCAAGGAGCGCCCCGCGAACCACATCATCGACCCCAAGGCGATGAGCGCGGCGCGCGTGGTTTACGACCACTTCGGCGGCAAGGCGAAGTTCCCGCGCATCAGCGACGTGATGATGGCCGAGGTCGACAAGGCCGACGCCGCGCAGTTCACGCGCCAGGAGATCCTCGACCCCAAGGGCTGGGTGCTCCTCAACTACCTGATGGATCCGCGCACGGGTCTCGGGCGGTTTCGCGAGTTCCGCATCTCCAACTACCAGCTCATGATGAGCCTGATCGATGCCTGCCTCACGATGAGCATCGAGGACGTCCTCGCGCTGCCCGACGTGAAGGAGCGCCTCGACCTCTACACCAAGCACCACGCCGAGGCCCAGGACCAGATCCTCTGCTGCTCGACGGTCTACGACAACGTCGTGGTGCTCGATCTGCAAGAGCAGGAGGTCATCCACCCGACCAACCGCTTCATGATCTACGCGCTCTTCCCCAAGTGCAACATATCGATCCACGTCATGTGGGGGCTCAAGAAGCAAAACACCGTGCTCGCCACCGGCAAATCGATCCTCGATCGTGGGTCGAAGACCAACGTCGGCGAGCTGATGCTCCATTACGGCGGCGGCGGCCATGAGGCGGCTGGCACGTGCCAGGTCGACAACGACAAGGCCCCCGAGGTGCTGAAGGAGATCATCGCGAGGCTGAACGCGGACGGCTGATCAGCGCATCACCAGGCGTTCGAACGCTTTTCGCATGGCGAGCGGGATGGTCGCGGGCTTCATTTCGCGATCGACGAACACGTGCACGAAGTAGCCGACGGCGCAGAGCTCCTCACCGCCGCGCCGGAAGATGCCGACGCCGTAGCGCACGCTCGAGGAGCCCAGCTTCTCGACCCGGAGCCCGGCGTCGATGTCTTCGGGGAACGCCATCGTCCGCAGGAAACGACACTTCGACTCGACGCACAGCCCGACCACCGGGCTCTTCTTCGGGTCGAGGCCGGCCTCGGAGATGAGCCAGCGGTTGATGACGGTGTCGAAATACGAGTAGTAGACGACGTTGTTGAGGTGCCCATAGACGTCGTTATCCATCCAGCGCGTCGGGATGTGCGCGAAGTGTCCGAAGTCGCGGCGGCTGTCCTGGGGAACGGCAGGCTTCTCGCTCTCATCGCTCATGGGCTTTCAGGTCTCCGACTTCATGGTCATCGCGCCGCGGAAGAGCGCGGCGAGCTCGGGCTCCGCGACGGGAATCGGTGCGTTGTCGAGGAGGCGCTTCTGCACGATCGTCCCACGCACCAGCGCGTCGACGTCTGCCTCAGCGTAGCCGATGGCGCCGAGGCCGTGGGGGATGCCGGTCGCACGCATGAGACGCTCCAGGACCGCGCCGAGGATCTCGCCGGCGTCGGCGGTGCCGGCGTCGCGGGTGTCGGCACCGAGCAGCCGCGCGCCCTCGAGATGGCGCGCGGCGCACGCGGGCGCGGTGGCGCGGAACACGCTCGGCGCGCTGAGCACCACCGAGACTCCGTGCGGGACCATCGGCGCGGCGTCGGGATAGCCAGGCATGCGGAAGTCTCGCACCAGGCCAGCCACCGCGTACGCCATGCCGTGGGGCAGGTGCACGCCGGCGTTGCCGAACGCTATGCCCGCGAGTGACGCCGCCCACGAAAGTTGCTCGCGCGCCTCCACGTCCGACGCGTCACGCACCGCGCGTTCGAGATAGAGGCCGGCGAGCCGGAGCGCCTCCAGGCTCCCGAGATCGCTCCACGGATTCGCGCCCTGGCTCATCGGACGCGCCGAGGGTCGCACGGGCTTGCCGCGCGCGCCGAACGAGCGCGCGGTGTACGACTCGAGCGCGTGGCAGAGCACATCGAACCCGCTGGCCGCGACCACGCTCGCGGGGAGCGTCGCGGTGCACGACGGGTCGACGACCGCGAGCGAGGGCCGGAGGCGGCGGGACGCGATTCCGGTCTTCGCATGGAGCGCGACTACATCGCACACCGCGATGCCGGTGGTCTCGCTGCCAGTCCCGCAGGTCGTCGGGCACGCGATGTGCGGCGGCAACGGCCCGGGCACCGGCTCCCCCGCGCCCACGGGCTTGTTCACGTACGTCAGAAACTCGGCCGGGTAGGTCGCGTAGAGGATCGCCGCCTTGCACGTGTCGATCACCGAGCCGCCTCCGACCGAGACGTACGCGTCGAACCGGCCCGCCTTCGCGAACTCCGCGGCGGCGAGGAAGGAGACGTCGGTGGGCTCGACCGCGACGGCATCGTAGACGCCGACCTCGAACCCGGCGGCATCGAGCGAGCGCATGACACGCGCAACATGCTCCAGCGCGCCCACCCAGCGATCGGTGAAGAGCGCGACGCGCGTCGCGGTAGGCGCCGCGCCTCGCACGTGGTCTCCGACCTCCGCGAGCGCGCCGCTCCCGAACACGATGTGCGAAGCGTCGATCGAGAACGCGCCATCCCCGCCGGTCACCAGCCCGTGCGCACACGTCATTCCGAGACGTTTTCACGCCCGGCGCTGCCTTTCAACCTGCACATGCGAGAAGACCCGGCGCCGCGTGCGCGGGTCGGGTCTTCGTCTGTCTTCGTCTGGAGCTTGACGAGAAGTCTGAGCTCTACTCGTTCGCCTTCTGGCGCGCCTCGCCCTTGAGCTCCTTCGCCTTGCCTTCGGCCTGCATCTGCTCGTTGTCGATGACCGCGCCCACGCGGTTCTTGAC
>JAYTBL010000060.1:0-5638 GCA_043736975.1 Polyangiaceae bacterium | reverse complement strand
CCGTTACTCTGGCGCTCCAATCACCTGGGACGGTTGCTTGCAGCCCGGCGCCGAGGTCTGCAAGGCCGCGCCAGAACTCCGCGCGGTCGCCCACTTGGAACGTCAGGTGAACCCGCCTCGCGCGATCCTCGTAGCCGAGGTCGCGGTACCACACCATCTTCCGCTGCACGTACTCGTGCTGGTCGCCGCCTACGTGCTCACGGACTCGGCGAAGCAGCTCGCGACCATGCAGCTCGTCGAGAGCGTCCGCGTCGGACCACGTCACCGACATCGAGTGCTTGTGGAGGCGCTCGTGCCCCTCCGCATCGAGCTCGCGCATGCGGCGAAGGACACTGCCGCACCACTCTTCGCCGACGTGCACGAGATAGGCGCGGCTGGGCTCGAGGTTCGCGTCGACGTGGACGACCAGAACGAACCAGGGGATGGCGTCCGTGCACATGCGCCACCAGTTCGAGAGCGCGATGGGCTCGCTCATCTTAACGGTCATGGTCGTCTTGACCTGGACCATGCAGGTCATCTCTGGCGCTGCGCGGTCGAGGGGACCTCTTCGTCCAGCGGCCGAAACTTGCAACAGGGCATCCCAGCCCCGCTCGTCATTGAATGAAGGGTTCGCGGTGATGTTCGCCTGCGCCGCCCACGTTTCGAGTGCCTTCTGACCGATGCGCCCGAGGTTCGCGGGGGTGATCGCCATGCCGCCTATGTAGCCGATGGCGCGGCAAGGGCACGGGAGGGCATCTCGTTTGCCTGACCTTTGCCTGTCGCCGTTTCGGCATAGCCCATGAAGTGCCTCTTTCTTTGGCACTTCGAGCGTGTCCGAACGAAGGCTGTTAACCGCCGGGTCGCTGGTTCGAGTCCAGCAGTCGGAGCCATACTTCTGATCGGACCGGGTCATGGCTCCCGGTCGGGGCAAGCCCTTTGCGTCGTCGCTGTTTTCGCGATGATGTCGGAGGGTTCGCGGTACGTGACGCTCAGCTCCCCGTCTTTCCACGACGAGTTCGAGAGTAGAAGGTCGAGCATCTTCCGTTTTTCGCTCGGCGGCTGCTTCACGAACAGCTCGTGAGCGCATCGGGAGAGGTCCAGGAGCCGGATGCCGTCTTCGAGGTAGCTCTGGTTCGCCCCCTGATGCTCCGAGATGCGAGCCTGGATCCGTACCTGCTGCCCGCGCCACTCCGCCGCCTTCTCCTCGAAGAACGCGGTCGTGATCTTGCCATCGAGCTTGTCGGTGTACGTCGCGTCCACGCGGTTCTACAGACGAGCACTTGTGGCTTCCGCGCGCTCGGCACCGTGTCGAGAGTTCGCTGCTTCGTCAGAGGTCGTCGCTTCACCATACCAACTCCCTCCCCAGCATCCGGAGCCGGTCCCGCCGTTTCTCATAGTCCGGCATGATCCGTCCGAGCGCCGCCCAAAACTCTGCGCCGTGATCTTCGTGACGGAGATGCGTGACCTCGTGAGCGAGGACGTAGTCGACGAGGCTCCGCGGAGCCTGGAGGATCCTCCAGTTGAAACGGAGAACACCCTTCGAGCAGCTTCCCCACCGCTTCGCCTGGTCGGTCACGAGCGGAGCCCGCGCTGGTTCAACGTGCGCGCGACCGCCTTCGCGCCGCCACGCGTGACGTAGAGGCGGAAGATCTCGCGCACGACCTCCGCTTCGCGCTCATCGGGCTCGAGCACGTGTCGCACCACGCCTTCGCGGACTGCGACCTCCCCCGTGCGGAAGCCGAACGGCGGCCGCGAGCCCGGGAAGTAGCCCTGCCGCACGGCCTCGGTCAGCGCCGCCGACGTGCGCAGACCATTCAGCTCCGACTCGTACTGGTCGATGCACTCGAAGAAGCCCTCCATCAGCTTGCCCATCGGGTCGTCGGGCAGGTCCTGGCTCACCGAGCACACGCGCACCCCGGCGCGACGCAGCTTGGTCTTCACGACGCGCGCCTCCATCGCGTCGCGCGTGAATCGCGACGAGTGGTGCACGACGATGACGGCGACGTCGCTCCCGGGCCGAAGCACGTCCTCGAGCATGCAGCGGAATGCGGGGCGATGCGGATCGGTTCCCGATTGCCCCTCCTCGACGAACTCGCGCGCGATGGTCGCGCCGTGCGCCTTCGCGTAGGTCTCGCTCGCACGACGCTGGGCCGGCAGCGAGAGATCGCGCTCCGCTTGCTCCGTGGTGCTCACCCGGACGTAGGCGACCCACTCGGTCCGTCGTTCAAGGCGCGGCATGGCCGAGGGAGCTGCCGATCGACGTGAAGGTCTCCGGACACGGCGATGCGCGGATTCTTGCGTTCTCTCCTGGTCTTCATGGTCCTCCTGGGCGGGCTCGAACGAGCCGCCGCGGAGGCAAAGCAGGAGACCGGAGCGAAGGGGACATCGGCCTCGCGCTTGCCTTGAGGCTCGGCTAGTTTCGGTCGTCATGGTCCGGAAATCGCTCACGCTCATCAAGACCGAGCACAACGCGCTCGTCGCCGAGGTCGTCCCTCTGATCGAGGCGGGCCGCGCCGCTGCCGCGCGGTCGGTGAACTCCGTGATGACGACGACGTACTGGCACGTCGGCCGGGTCATCGTGGAACGCGAGCAGCGCGGCGCCCGTCGCGCCGAGTACGGCGCCGCCGTCCTCGAGCGCCTCGCCGAGACGCTGACCAGGCGCTTCGGACGCGGCTTTTTGCGGCGCAACATCGAGCAGATGCGCGCCTTCTACCTTGCGTGGCCAATACCGCAGACGGCGTCTGCCATTTCGTCCGCCAGAAAAGCGCAGACACTGTCTGCGCTTTCCGGCGCGCGCTCGTTCGCGCTGCATTGGTCCCACTACGTCCGCCTGCTCTCCGTGAGCAACGCGAGCGCCCGCGCGTTCTACGAGACCGAGGCGCTGCGCGGCGGGTGGACCATCCGGCAGCTCGCACGGCAGATCGAGACGCAGTTCTACGAGCGCACCGCCCTCTCCAAGAACAAGGCCGCGATGCTCGCCAAGGGCGCGCGGCGTCGAACCACCGATGCGCTCTCGCCGGGGGAGGAGCTGAAGGATCCGTTCGTCCTCGAGTTCCTCGGCCTGCGCGACGAGTACTCGGAGTCCGAGCTCGAAGACGCCCTCGTCCGGCACCTCGAGAACTTCCTCCTCGAGCTGGGCGGCGACTTCACGTTCGTCGGGCGACAGCGGCGTCTGCGCGTCGGCAACGCGTGGTACCGCGTCGATCTCCTCTTCTTCCATCGCGCGCTTCGCTGCCTCGTCGTGATCGATCGGAAGCTCGGGGCGTTCACGCACGCCGATGCAGGGCAGATGCACCTGTACCTGAACTACGCGCGCGAGCACTGGACCCGGCGCGGCGAGAACCCGCCCGTCGGCTTGATCCTGTGCGCGGAGAAGGACGAAGCGGTCGCGCGCTACGCGCTCGACGGGCTTCCGAGCAAGATCCTCGCCGCGGAATACCGGACGAAGCTGCCGCGCGAGAAGGTTCTCGTGGCCGAGATCGAGAAGACGCGACGCCTGCTCGCGCAGCGTACGGGCGGCCGCTGAGACGATGGCGACCAAGCGACGCACCCCGAAGCTCCCTGCTCCCGCGAATGACGTCGAGCTCGCCCCGCCGCGCTCGGCGAAGGCTGCGGGCCACGCGTGGGCGTTCCGCGCGCGCTTCCGTCGCGACGCGTTCGGCTGGAAGTCGCAGCCCGCGATCACGCGCGTGCGCGAGGCCGTGGCCGAGATCAAGAAGGTGGCGAAGAAGGAGCCGCTCGTCGCCGCCGAGGGCGCCGTGCTTTTCCTCGAGCGCGTTTCGCCGGCGCTGACGCATGTAGACAGCTCGTCAGGGGCGATCGGCTCCGCCGTGAACCATGCGATCGACGAGCTCACGCGCGTACTCGCCGAAGCCCCCGCCGACGCGAGAACCCGGGAGGCCTGGCTGGAGCGGCTCTACGAAGCACACGCGGCCGACCAGGTCCCGTACATCGAGTCGCTCGCCGACCACTGGGCCGAGCTGTGCGTCACGAAGGAGAACGCGTCGCGCTGGGCGGATCGATTGATCGGGATCACCTCGAACGCGCTCTCACCCGATCCGAACATGCGTGGGCACTACCACGGCACCACGATGTGCCTCACCGCCCTCTACCGCGCCGAGCGCTACGAGGAGCTGCTCGCGCTGCTGGAGCACGAGAAGTTCTGGCCATACAAGCGCTGGTCGGTGAGGGCGCTCGCTGCGCTCGGCAAGAAGTCCGAGGCGCTCGCGCTGGCAGAGGCGTCGCGCGGGCCTTGGACGAGCGAGGCGGACGTGGCGCGCCTCTGCGAGGAGATCCTGCTGTCGTCTGGGCTCGTGGACGAGGCGTTCGAGCGCCATGCGGCCGACGCGAACCGCGCCGGGACATACCTCGCCACCTACCGGGCGGTGGCGAAGAAGTACCCTACGAAGTCGGACGCGGAAGTGCTCGCGCGGCTTGTCGCGTCGACGCCCGGTGACGAAGGTAAGTGGTTCGCGGCAGCGAAGGACGCGGGACTCTTCGCCGAGGCGATCGCGCTGGCACGGCGGACGCCGACCGATCCACGCACCTTGGCGCGAGCGGCGCGCGATCACGTCGACGAGCAGCCAGCGTTCGCGCTGGAGGCGGGCCTCGTGGCGCTCGACTGGCTGGCGCTGGGCTACGGGTACGAAGTAACCGGCGCCGATGTGTGGGCTGCATACCTCCCCGCGAAGTCCGTGGCGGAGCGCGCCGACGCGACCGCGGCGCTGCGGGCACGCGTCCGCGAGATCGCGGCGCGGTATCGCGACGGGAAGAACCTCGTCGCCGAGGTGCTGCGGCGCGAGCTGCACGACGCGTGATCGGCGTCGTGGGTCTGGGTCGCTGGTTCGCCGGCAAGCCGCTGCACTTCGACAAGCCGCTCTGCGCAAGCCTCGATGGCTTCACCCTTCATGCCGCCACGCGCGCTGGCGGGCGGGGCGCCCGGACCTCGCGAAGTACCCGGTGATGCGAGAGGGCCGCTCTGGCATCTACGCCGGCGTAAACGGCATCTTGGGCTACAGGAGCGCGTGACGACGGACCCCGACGGCCTCGTGCGCAAGCCCCGAAGCTCTCGGGCACCGATCCGCGCTTCGCCCAGAATTCGCCAACGTGCCCGAATTTCTCGCCCCTCCGTCCGTCTTTCCGGCCTTGCACATGTGCGACCGCTCCGTTCCACCGCCGGTTGGCCCCGCCCTTCCCCCCTCAAAGGCCTTTGAATCAGCTACGCACCGACCAGGTCAGGGTGAGTGAGCATCATCGCCGGCCATGCGCGGTTCACCGCCGGCGATGACCGGGGCTTCGCATTTCTCTGACAACTCTTGCCAGCGGCGGCCGAAACAGGATCACGACCGTGTGCGTGTGCTTGCCGCAAATGTCGCGCGCGCGGGTCGAAGCATACCGTCTACCCTCGAAGCCGCACGATGACGATTCCCTCGAAGGCGTTCGGCGCCCTCGCCATTCTCCTCGCGCTGCTCGCGATCACCCCGGGCTGTGGCTGCGGAGACGACGGGCGGCCGGAGTCGCTGTTCGACGACACCGTCGATCCCTGCGCCGCCCCGCGCGTCGACGGCACCGCGGCGGTCTCGTTCGCCGACGCCGTGCGCTTCCTCGATGCCGGCGCCTGCCCGCGCCAGACCGGGGTGGACGCCTCGGTGTTCGATCC
>JAYTBL010000059.1:0-5638 GCA_043736975.1 Polyangiaceae bacterium | reverse complement strand
TGCTGCACGGCGGCGGAAACACCAGCGTGAAGGCGACGGCCCGGACCATCTTCGGCGACTCGGTCACCGTGCTGCACGTGAAGGGCTCGGGCTGGGACCTGGCGACCATCGAGCCCCCGGGCCATCCCGCGGTGCGCATGGATGCGCTGGAGCGCCAGCTCGGCCTGAAGGCGATGACCGACGAGCAAATGGTCAACGAGATGCGCCTCGCCCTGCTCGACGCGAGCGCGCCGACCCCGAGCGTCGAGGCGCTCCTCCACGCCGCGCTGCCGGCGCGTTTTATCGATCACACGCACGCCGACGCCATCCTCGCCATCGCGGACCAGGAGGAAGGCGCGAGCATCTGCCGCGAGGTCTTCGGCGAACGCCTGCTCTGGGTGCCCTACGTGATGCCCGGCTTCGGGCTCGCCAAGGCGTGCAAGAGCGCGTGGGACGGCGCGCTCGCCGAGGGCCGCTCGCCCACCGTGATGGTGCTCGAGCGCCACGGCATCTTCACCTTCGGGGAGACGGCGAAGCAGAGCTACGAGCGCATGATCGAGGCCGTGACCGCCGCCGAGCGCTTCGCCGCCGATCGCATGCGCACCGTGAACGTCCCTGCGGTGAGCGTCGACGAGGAGCTCGAGGCGAAGGTCGCCACCATGGTGCGCGGCGCGCTCGCCAACGCCAGCGGCGAGCCGCCGGAGCGCGCACCGATCGTCGCGGTGCGCTCGAGCGAGTGGATCCTCGCGTTCCTCGAGCGCACCGATGCCTATCCGCTGATCGCGCGCGGCTGCGCCACGCCCGACCACGTGATCCGCACCAAGCCCACCGCGCTGTTCGTGCCGAACGTCGAGCACCTCGCGCAGGAGATCTCCGACTACGCCCGCCGCTACGATCGCTACTTCGAGGACATGTGTCGACACAAGAACACGTCGCGCACCAAGCTCGATCCGTGGCCGCGCGTGCTGCTGGTGCCGCGCGTCGGCATCCTCGCGGTCGGCAAGACCAAGAAGGACGCCGAGATCGCCGCCGACATCTACGAGCACACCATCCAGGTGATGATGGACGCCGAGGACGTCGGGAGCTACTCGCCGGTCGGCATGAGCGACCTCTTCGACGTCGAGTACTGGAGCCTCGAGCAGGCCAAGATCAAGAAGGCCGCCGAGCTCCCCATGGCCCGCCAGGTCGCGGTGGTGACCGGCGCCGCCTCCGGGATCGGCAAGGCGACCGCGGCGCTCTTCGTCGCGCTCGGCGCGCACGTCGTCGCCTGCGATCGCGACGGTGATCGGCTCGACAGCGCAGCCGGGGAGATCGCGGGCAAGCTCCGCTCGCAGTGCCTCACGTGCGTCGCCGACGTGACGAGCCGCGAGGAGGTGCGCAACGTGTTCACGCTGGCGGCGCGGGCGTTCGGCGGCGTCGACGTGGTGGTGAGCAACGCGGGGAGCGCGCCCGAGGGCCGGCTCGACACGCCCGAAGGCGAGGAGGCGCTCCGGCGCTCGCTCGAGACGAACCTGCTCGCGCACAACCTCGTGTCGTCGTGCGCGGTGGAGACGTTCCAGCGGCAGCAGCGCGGCGGGTGCCTCCTCTTCAACGCTTCGAAGAGCGCGTTCAACCCCGGACCCGGCTTCGGGCCGTACGCCGTCGCCAAGGCAGCGCTCGTGGCGCTGATGCGTCAGTATGCGGTCGACCTCGGCCGTTTCGGGATCCGCGCCAACGCCGTGAACGCCGACCGTATCCGTACCGGTATCTTCAGCGGCGGCGTCCTGGAGTCCCGCGCCGCCGCCCGCGGCCTTTCCGTCGACGATTACTTCCGCTCGAACCTGCTCACACGCGAGGTGACGGGCCACGATGTAGCCGCCGCTTTCGCGTATCTGGCCGGGGCCCGCGCGACGACAGGCTGCGTGGTGACGGTCGACGGCGGGAACGCCGCGGCTTTCCCGCGCTAAGCGATTGCAAAAACGACTCGAAAACTACAAAAAAAGTGTCGCGCTCCATGGCCTCTCTTTCCGAAAGCCCCGCCCCCGTCAAGGAGGGGGACCTCCTCGCGTCCAAGTATCGCGTGGAGAAGGTGCTGGGCGTGGGCGGCATGGGGGTGGTCGTGGCCGCGCATCACATCGAGCTCGATCAGCGCGTCGCGCCGAAGTTCCTGCTCCCCCAGGCCGCGAGCAACGAGGAGCTCGTCGAGCGCTTCCTGCGCGAGGCGCGCGCCTCGGTGCGCCTCAAGGGCGCATACGTCGCGAAGACGCTCGACGTCGGGCGCCTCGAGGACAACTGCCCGTACATCGTGATGGAGTTCCTCGAAGGGAATGACCTCCACGCCGAGCTGTAGTCGAACGACGGCGTCATCCCCATCGAGATCGCCGCGAGCTACGCGCTGCAAGCGGCAGAGGGGCTCGCCGAGGCGCACTCGCGCGGGATCGTGCATCGCGATCTCAAGCCGGGAAACCTCTTCCTGACCCGTGGCGTCGACGGGCGGCCGCTGGTGAAGGTGCTCGATTTCGGGATCTCGAAGACGCTCGACAACGGCTTGGGCGGCGAGGGACTGTCGCTCACGCGCACCGAGATGCTGCTCGGCTCGCCGCTGTACATGTCGCCCGAGCAGATGCGCTCGTCGAAGCACGTCGACGAGCGCTCCGATCTCTGGGCGCTCGGCGCGATCGCGTACGAGCTGCTCACCGGCAAGGTCCCGTTCGAGGCCGATACCATCCTCGAGCTGTGCTTCAAGGTGGCGCAGGAGAAGGCGCCCTCCCCGAAGACGCACCGCCCCGAGCTGCCCGACGAGCTGTGCCTCGCGGTGCTGCGCTGCCTCGAGAAGGGTCCGGATCTGCGCTTCCAGAACGTGGGCGAGCTCGCGCGCGCGTTCGAGCCGTTCGGGCTCGCCCGCGACCGAGGCACCGCGGAGCGCTCGCTCGACGTGCTCGGGACCGGCAAGCGACCGCCGCGCACGAAGATCGAGACGCCGATCACCGCGGAGACCGTGCTGCCCGCGACGCCGCTGCCCGCGCTGCCCGCGGCCGAGGTATCGGCATCGACGGAGGTGCCCTCGGTGGCGCGCGTCGAGCCAGTTCCGCCCGCGGCGGCCTGGGGGACGACGCAGGCGCAGGCCCCGCCGAAGTCGCGCAAGCCGCTGCTCGCGATCGCCGCGGGCGCGGTGGCGATCGCGGCGATCGCCGGGATCGCGGCGTCGCGGAAGACAGAGGCGCCAGGCGCGACGGGGATGGTGGCGGCGACGAGCGGGGAGGCCGAGGCGAGGGCGAAGGCCGAGGCGGACGCGAAGGCGAAGGCCGAGGCGGACGCGAGAACGAGAGCGAAGGCGGACGCCGGCGCGCCCGTCGTCGCGGTCAGCACGGGGCGAGGAAGACCGGCGGTCAGGCCGGCAGGCTCGGCCAGCAGCAAGCCCGTCGCCTCTTCGGCGCCGCCGGATCCCGGTGGGTTCATCAAGGTGCGTGAATGAGTGACCCGAGCCTGCGAGGGGCACGACATGCAGTGCGCAGGCGCGCTCACGCAGCTGCGCTCGTGGTCGTGATGGTGGCTGGAGCGCAGGTCGCGCGGGCCGACGATCCCAACGCGCCGCGCGTCGACAACCGCGCGCGCGCGCAGCAGCTCTTCGACAGCGCGCTCGTCGATGCCGAGCCGGCAAGTTCGCCGCGGCGTGCCCGAAGTTCCAGGCCAGCCAGGACGCCGACCCCAAGCCCAGCACGCTCCTCAATCTCGCGAGCTGCTACGAGAAGAACGGGCAAGGCCGGGCGCCCCGACTGGGAGACCACCGCGCGCACGCGCGCCGAGGCGCTCGAGCCGAAGCTGCTGCGCCTCACCGTGAACGTACCCGATGCGAGCCGGTTCCCGGGCTCACCGTCACGCGTAACGGCGCGCGCGTCGGCGCCGGCGAGTGGGGCGTCGCCATTCCCGTCGATGCGGGCGAGCACGTCATCGGCGCGTCCGCTGGCGGCCGCGCGCCGTGGGAGACGCGGACCACGGTGAAGGAGAGCGGGACCGTCGCCGTGCCCTTGCTCGAGCCCTTGCCCGCCGCCGCCCCCGTACCTCCGTCGGTGGTGCCGCCCGTCGACGAGCGATCCATCACCCCCGCGTCCTGGTGGACGCCGCTCCGCACCACCGGCGTCGTCGTCGCGGGCGTCGGTGTCGCGAGCCTGATCGGCGGCACCATCGTCGGGCTCGTCGCGAAGGGAAGCTACGACGACGCAAAGGCGCGCTGCACGAATCGCACGCGCTCCTGCCTGTCCGATGCGGTCAGCGACTCCGAAGCCGCGTACGGGACCGCCACCGGCGCCACCGTGATCTTCGTCGTGGGCGCGGTGGCGGCGACGGCTGGCGTCGCCCTCATCGTCTTCTCGCCGCCAGGCACGGCCGAATCGCCGAGGCCGAGCGCGTCGCTGCGCGTCGGTCCGGGCTCGGCCCAGCTGGTGGGCCGATGGTGAGCAGGCGCAAGCTCGGTGCGTTCGTGCTCGCATGGGGAGCGCTGGCGCTCGGCGCCTCGAGCGCGGCAGTCTTCGGCTTCGAGCGCCTTGGCGCCGACGAGAGCGACGCCGCGACGACGCCCGAGACCTCGGTCGATGCCGGTGACGCGACGCCACCGTTCGAGGCAGGAGCCCAGTGCACGGAGCTCGGCCTCCCGGACAAGCCCGTCGCGGAGGGCGGGAGCCCGTCAATCGGGACGCAGCACATGGCGCTCAAGGTGTTCGACTTCGGCATCGACAGCAAGGTCGGCCCCGCCGGTCTCAACCTCGATCGCACCTGCTCGCCGACGGTCGCCCTCGGCTCATGCACGGCGAAGGTTAGCGGGGAGGCGTTCAACACCTACGCGCGTGACCTCGACGACAAGGCTCGACAACGCCGGCTATGGCCTCCTCGGCTATCTCGGGCTGCTCGGGGACGGGTTCAAACCAAGCGAGGTGAACAAGCGCCTCGCGAACGGCGAGTACGGGTTCGTGCTCCGCCTCTCGAACTGGAACGGCTTGCCCGAAGACGACGACGTCCTCCTCGAGGTGTTTCCCACGCTCGGCGTCGCATTGGATGCCGAGGCGGGCGCGCCGGTGGTCGGAGGAAAGCCGAAGTTCGTCCCTAGCGACTACTGGCTGCGTGACAGCCGCTTCAAGAACGTCGTCGATGCGCCGACCCTGCGCTCCGCCAGCGCCTACGTGATCGGCGGCCGGCTCGTCGCATCGTTCGATACGGTGACCATGCCCATCAGCGTCCCCGAGGACAAGAAGCCGCTCGACATCATCGTACAGGGGGGCTTCCTGTTCGGCTCGCTGGTGGCGGACGGCGCCGGTTTCAAGGTCACCGACGGTGTGCTGGCCGGTCGCTGGCGTACCGCGGACATCCTCGCGCAGGTGCGTACGATCTACCTGAAGGACACCATCGGCTTGCAGAACGTCTACCTCCGTGAGCAGGGTCGGGTCGCGGCGGTTTACACCGCCGTGAAGAAGGAGGTCTGCAGCGGGCGCGACCTCCGCGCCTCCAGCAGCGAGGACGGCGAGGAGCTGCCCTGCGAGGCGGTGTCGGCGGGCATCCGCTTCGACTCGTACGCGCTCGACCGCGCTGGCGGCTTCGCCGATCTCCCGGTCATCCCCGCGCGCTGCCAGCAGGACGGCGCTGTCCCCCTCGGCGACGACTGCCCGCCCTAGAGCACTCGGCGGGT
>JAYTBL010000058.1:0-2183 GCA_043736975.1 Polyangiaceae bacterium | reverse complement strand
TGCAGTGCCTGGTCGGCACTGGCGTCGCACCGAAGACCGGCGTGCCGCTCCGCAAGTGCGTTGCGGGCAAGGCGCCGGCGAAGGACGGCGAGCCGTGTCCCGGCGGCGCGTGCGAGGGAAACCTGCAGTGCATCCGGGGAAAGTGCGCGGCGCGCAAGGCGGGAGGCGAGGCCTGCGCGGACGACTTCGAGTGCCGCGGCGGCTGCCTGAAGGACGGCGGCACCAAGGGCACGTGCGGCCCGCGCTGCGACATCCGGTAGATCAGGACGAGTCAGCTGCAGCGCGTGATGTTCGCGACGGTCGCGCACCGCGGCATCCGCGATATCACCGGGTCGGCAGGCGTGCGCCTCACCGGACGCGCAGCTGCGGGCGACAGCTGCGGGCGCGGGACCTCGAGAGCGGGGGCATCCGGAACGGGTACCGCTGCAGGATGCGACGGCGCGAGGACCGCCTGGGAGACGAGGACGGCGGATGCGCCGAGCCCGACCCAGAAGGCCCGCCATGCTGTCTTGATCCACCGGTCCATCGCTCTGTCCTCGCAAGCGAGCGCCGTGCCAACGCCTCGTTCCTGCAGATAGGCCGACAATCCAGGCGCCTCTGGCATTCCCAGCCTGTCAGCTTGGCTGACAAGTGGCGGAGAAACCACGCCCAGCGCGTCAACATGTCAACAGGAGGAAGGCGTGCGGTACCACCTCCGTATACCCGGGTCGCGATGCACCCTGCTGCCCTTGCCCCTCACCCCGCGCCGACCTCCGCCTCTCCTCTCCCTCCGGCGCCGCCGTGGGGCAGCGCCTCGCCCTTCACGCTGATCCCCCAGCGGGACGACACCGCTCTCTACCAGGACGCGCGCGCCGGCTTCTCCCACCTGCTGCCGGGGCGGCCCACGCTCGGCATGGCCACGCTCCGCCCGGGCGACCCGCCCGCCGACGCGGCGATTCACTTGCAGGATGCACCCATCACCATCCGCTACCGCCTGGAGGCTCCGTCGTTCGCGGCGAGCTCCGCCGCGGAGCTCGCGCGCGGCACCGCCGAGCGCTTCGCGGCTTGGCGCGCGCAGCGCACCGTGGCCGTCGATCGGGCGAACGACTCGTGGATCGTCGCGTGGGGCGTCGAGGCGGCCGCGGTCGCCGCGTATGATCTCCCTGCCGCCCCCGGCAGCGAGCCCTCGCGCGAGGACGTGTTCGTGCTCGTCCGTCAGGGCGCGGTGCTCGTCGTCTCGTGGACGTACCCGCGCGGCTTCATCGACGACCCGGCCTACGCCACGTTCGCCTCGGTCGCCGAGGCGACCATGATCTGGGACCCGGCACGCTGGGAGCAGCGCGGACGCGTGTGGCCCGAGGGGGCGTTCCTCGGCCCCGGCCTCTTCGGCGCCCCGAGCGTCCGCTACAACGAAGTGGCGAAGCAGCTCTCCGCCGCGCCGCTCCTGCCCGACGAGCGCTCGCAGGTGCTGAGCATCCTCTCCGGCGTCGTCAGCGGCGCGGGCGCGCCGTGGGTCTCGCTCTCGCCAGAGATGATCGACGGCAACAAGCGGGCGATCCTCTCGGTGGTGCGCAACGGGCGCCTCCGCGCGTTCGTGGAGGAGGCGTTCCTCGAGGTCCGCACCGCGCACGATCTGCGCGGACTGGCGATTGTCCTCGGCCGCGCCCTCGACGCGCGGCGCACGTCCTCCTCCATCCCGCCAGCCATGCCCGGCTCGGGCCGCCGCCTGCCGCCGCTTCCGCAGCGCGTCGGCTACTGAGGCTCAGCGACTCCGGAGAAGCTCAGCGCGCGAACGCGAAGTGCGGGCCGCCGGTGACGTACGACCGGAGACGCGGCGGAGCGCCCAGCTCCGGTCCCGCGCCCACCGCGCTCGCCGTCGCGGGCGTCGCGAGCATCCACGCCTGCTGCAGCCCGCGATCGAGCGTGGGTGGCGCCGGCACGTGGTGCAGGCCGAGCTGCCCGGGGCGCGGCGCGCCGTTCGGCTGCGTGCGGTGCGCGACCGCGAGCGCGGCCGGACCGTAGAGGAGCCGCGAGCCGAGGTCGATCGCGAAGAGATCCGGCGCGCGCACGTACGCGTAGGGCGTGGCGAACGCCGCGTACGGCACGGCCACGAGCCGCGCTTCGCGCACGTCGAGCTGTCCCGACCGGCGGGCGCGTGATGCCGATGGTCCCGGCGACACGCGCCAAAGCTGCGAAGGCGGCGT
>JAYTBL010000057.1:0-2185 GCA_043736975.1 Polyangiaceae bacterium | reverse complement strand
CGTCCGCGCTCGCGGCTGCGTGGGCGGCTCCGCTCGCGACCGGCGCGGCGCGCACCGCGGGCGGCGCGTTCGTGCTGCCGAGCGCCTGAGGGCTAGCGTTCCCGAGCCCTCCTCCCGCGGCCGCCACCTCCGGCGACCGTTGCGGCGGGGACTTTCCGGGGCTCCTGCTGCAAGCGAGGAGCGACGTGACGACAACGATGGCAGCGATCCGGGGCAGACGCATGGCGCGGTCCTTTCGTGGGGAACGCGCCTCTGACGCTCGACAATCGCCGAAGATTTGACCGCGAAAAAGAAGTCACACTCTCCCGCCCTCGACCGATGGGCGAGCCCCCACTAGCAAAGGTGCGCCGTCGTCATCCTCGGGAGGGCGGTGAGGGCCACGAAGCAGCGCAGACGTGCGCGGAGGAGGATCCAATCTCGTTCACTGACCAGCATGACGACCGGGTCAGCAAGTGTCGGACCGTCGCGAGGAGAACGCGGCGTGCGCCGATGGTTGCGCGACTCGCGCGCTGGGACGCGCACCGACGCCGCGACGCGGCCTGGGACCTGCGTGATTCACCCCTCGATCGTGCGGCGACCCGCGAGGTCGGCGAGCCGCAGCCCGGTCGCGTGAGTGGATCGCGAGTGGATCGCCGTGTCTAGCCAGCCTCGGGAGGTGCCGCTCGCTCGACGAGCTCGATGATGCGCTTCGCGAGCTCGGCGACCGTGGACTCGTCGAAGATCGTGCGCACCGGGACATCGACCCGGAAGAAGTCCCGCAGGCGCGCGGCGACCTGGGTGGCGTTCAGCGAGTGGCCGCCGAGGTCGAAGAAGTTGTCGTGACGGCCCACGGCACCGCATTCCAGGACTTCGATCCAGATCGCCGCGACCGCACGCTCGATGTCGTTGTCGAGCGCGTCCGGGGCCAGGGCCGGCTGCGCCGGGGCAGGGAGCGCCTGCTTGTCGAGCTTGCCGTTCGGCGTCAAAGGCATGCGATCCATGGCGACGATCGCGGACGGCACCATGTAGTCGGGCAGTTGACGACGAAGCGACTCGAGCAGCGCCTTGGCGTCGAAGGTCCCCACGACGTAAGCGACGAGAGACCGCGTGTCCTCTCGGAGCAACGCAACCGCTCGCGTGACCCCCGCGCAGGCGTGGATCGCCGCTTCGACCTCGCGCAGCTCGACGCGGAATCCTCGCACCTTCACCTGATCGTCTCGCCGGCCCAGGGTCTGCACCGAGCCGTCCGCCAAGTAACGACCGCGATCGCCCGTTCGGTACACGCGGTCGGTGGGGTCACCCGTGAACGGGTTGACACCGAAGCCCCCCGAAGCGCCGTCGAGATACGCGCTGACGAGGTAGGGAGTGCGGACGCAGATTTCGCCTTCCTCGCCGAGGCCCGCCAGGGACTCGTCATCCTTCAGGAGCAAGAGCTGTACGCGATCGATGCCGCGACCGATGGGCAGGATGCCGGTCGCGCCCCGCTCCACGACGAGGTACGAGATCGACTGCGCGGTCTCGCTCGCGCCGTACAGGTTCACGAAGCCGGTCGTGGGCGCGACGGTTCGGAACGACTCGACCAGCTCGCCCCGCAAGGGCTCGCCCGCGAAGAACACCCACCGAAGGTCCTTGACCGAGCCCGAGGGAGCGAGCGTGAGCACCTCCGCGAGCGACGGCGTGAAGTGTGAGACGGTGATGCGCTTCGTCGTCAGCCAGGCGGCAAGGAGGGCGGGCTCGAGCCGAAGCTCCTGGGGTGGAACGTGGAGCGCCGCTCCGAGAGAGAGCGGCGCGAGCACGTCGCGCGTGAACGGGAGATGGGTGACGCCCGAGAGCGCGCTGAAGCGATCTCCCGCGCCGAGCGCGAAGGTCGCGGCTTGCCATTCGAGGAAGTGTGAGAGCGCGGCGCTCGTCGCGGCTGCACCTTTCGGCACGCCGGTCGTACCCGAGGTGAACACGACGTACGCGCGGTGGTCCGGCGCGAAGTCGGCCGGCGGGCTCGACGTCGGCATGGAGCGAAGCTCGTCGTGCGCGCTCGCGAGCGCGATGCGATGAGGCGGCGCTCCATCGGCGGACTCGAGTCCCGCAGGGTGCGAAGGCGCGGCGTCGATCGTGGACCTACGGTGAGCTCCAGACACGCGCCAATCAGCTCGCCCACTGGCTCCTCGGCAAGGGGGTGGGAAGCGGCCACATCGTGGCCATCCACGCC
>JAYTBL010000056.1:0-12899 GCA_043736975.1 Polyangiaceae bacterium | reverse complement strand
CGCGCTGTCGCAGGAACATCGGCCGCTTCGGCTTGCTGCAGAACGTGAAGCGAGGCTCGTGGCGGATGGCGTCGACCTCCGTGCGCGATGCGCTCGATGCGCTCGATGCCGCGGGACGCGCGGGCTGGGCTTGCGCCGTCGTGGCCAGGATCGAGGCCACCAGCACGCCGACCGCCACGCGCCCTGGCCTCATGCGGCCTCCGCGAGATCGGCGCGCGCTGCCAGCGCGGCGAAGCGCGTTTGCACGTCCCAGCCCTCGGCCCGGGTGCGGACGTTGAGGTAGACGAAGAAGCGCGCCGTCGCCGCGAAGGGGATGACGCCGAACCATCCGATCAGCGCGAGCAGGCTGCCGCCCTCGCTGAAGAGCGAGGCGGGAGGACGGAACTGGAAGAGCTCGGCGAGCGTCTGCCGGCCGCCCACGTCCGCGAGCAGCACGCCGATCACCGGCACCGCGATGGCCACCAGCAGGCCGAGGATGGCGTCGGCGAGCGAGCTCGAGGCCACCCGGTTCGACCGGCCGAACGACTGGCCGATCGGCGCGCGCTCGAGCAGCATCACCTCGTTGGTGAAGCCGAAGACCGTGCCCACCCAGCCGGCCGGCGCGAAGAAGACGAGCGACGCCAGCGCGATCGCACCGAGCCAGAGGACGCGCATCACCAGGATGCGGGGCAGGTCGCCGAGCGCCGCGCGCAGCACCGCGCGGGCGCGGACCTTCTCCTGGAACACCACCCGCGACGCGAGGACCGTGAACGGCACCTGCGCGGCGAAGCCCAGGAGCACCGCGGCGATCCACCCCGCGATCCAGCCGCTCGACCAGGCGATGCCGTAGGTGAGCGCGATCGCCGGCAGCAGCACCACCGCCGCGACGCGCGCGTAGAGGCGCACGTGCACGGTCATGAAGCGAAGCGCGAGATCGAGGACGTCGATGAACGCGCGATCGCGAAAGACCACGCGCGCGCGGATGACGTCGAGGCTCATCGGAGGGCCGGGGCGGGGTCGACCGCGGGGCCGTCGCGGCCGGCTACCAGGACATACGCGACGACGAGGAGGAAGAGAGAGCCGCCAACCCCGAGCTTCACGGTTCGCGGCGTGCTCGACGCCGACCAGAACGCCTCGATGCCGGCCGCCATCACCAGCATGACCGCCGCGCCCGCGACGATCACGAGGATGTCGCGCGCGGTGCGCTGCAGCGAGGCGAGACGCGTCAGCTCGCCCGGCGCGATGACCGACCAGCCGAGCGAGAGCCCGGCCCCGCCCGAGAGCACGATCGCGCCGAGCTCGAGCGAGCCGTGCCCGATGATGAACGTGCCGATGTTCGCGCCCGCGCCCTGAGTGGCGACGTAGCCGAGGATCGCGCCGATGGTGAGGCCGTTCTGTACGAGATAGAACGCCGAGCCGAGGCCGCCGAAGATGCCCAGCGCGAAGCAGCGGAGCGCGATGCCCACGTTGTTGTAGACGTAGAAGCCCGCCATCATCGTCCCTTCGCCGGCATCGCGGCCTTCGTCGAAGCCTCGCGCGTAAGCCTCGGCGAGGGGGCGCAGCATGGCCTCGGGAGCGACGCGGAAGGCGAACGACGGATCCCGCAGCGTGAGGACGAGGCCGATGGCGAGCGGGATGAAGAAGAGGCCCGTGGCGAGCAGCATGGCGCGCCAGCGCTTGCGAACGGCGCGCGGAAAGGCGACCAGCCAGGCGTGGCGCACGGCGACGTCACCGTCGCGCACGCGGGCGGCGTGCGGTCCGTAGAGGATCCCGTGGGCGGTCGCGGTGAGCCCACGCAGGTAGTCGACGAGCGGAGCGCTGTAGCGCGCGGCCTGCGCGGCGGCGAGGTCTGCACAGACGTCGCGGTAGAGCGAGGGGAGCTCGCTCACCTCGTCGGCAGCGAGCGAGCGGAGCCCCTGCTCGGTCGACTTCCGCGAGAGCGAGTCGAGCTCGTCCCAGCTCTTCTGCCGGCGATCGGCGAAGGCGCGCTCGGTGAGGGTGGAGGCTAGCGCCACGATCGCGCGCCCTTCGACTTCTTCGCGGTGCGCCCGCGGTAGGATGACGGCGGGGCCTCGGTGCGTCCGACGTTCACCGCGCGGTCGTAGACGAGCGCGAGGAGCCGCGCGGGATCCGGGTGCGCGAAGCCGAGACGCTCGCCGATGGGGCCGGCGATGAGCGAGGCGAGCTCGTGCTCGCGGGCGCGGCCCAGCGTCAGGCGCCGCCGCAGGAAGAGCTCGATGGCCTCGCGCTCGTCGGCGTCGAGCGCGACGTCGTCGGGGAGCGTCGCCAGCTCCTTGGGTCTTGCCGGAGGGCTGAGCTCGATGGGCGTCGCCACGCGCGCCGCTTCCGGGACCACCACCATGGTTCCGGCGACGAGATCGCCGAGGCGCTGGAAGCGCGAGGTGATGCCCATCGACGCGAGCCCGACCAGGTACCCCGTGGGCAGCGCATCGGCGGCGCGCAGCAGGTTGCGAAGGGCTGCAGCGCGCCAGCCGATGGGGCGGCCGGTGGTGGTGACGACGCGCACGCCCATCACGCGCTTGCCCACCGAACGGCCGGTGCGCGCCTCGAGCACCACGAAATAGATCCACTGCGCGGCGAACAGCGCGAGGAGGACGACGCCGCTGCCGGCCTTCGCCGCCGAGCTGAGATCTCCCGTGGTGCGGTCGTCCATGAAGGCGAGCACGACCACGAGGCCGATCGCGAAGACGACGCCGTAGCAGACCGCGAGATCGATGACGTACGCGAGCGCTCGGCGGGCGGGCCCGGCCAGGCGGTAGTGGAAGACGATGTGCTCGGGCGTCTCGATCGCGACGTCGGTATCGAGCGGCGCCACCATTCCGGGCCTGGATGCTAGCGGCGGATGTCCGGCTTGTCGCGCGGTACGGTGGCGTCGTCGGTGACGCGCGGCGGATCGACGGTGAGCCCGCGGACGATGCGGGCCCGCGCGAGCGCGAGGCGTTCGGAGAGCACCTCCTCGTCCTTGGCCGAAGGGACGACCGTGGAGACGTGGACGAGCAGACAGCGGCGGATGAAGGCGCCGAACAGGTACACGTGACCTTCGAGCGCGCCGCCCGGCCGGGCAGCGTCGAGCGCGACCCAGATCCGCGAGTCGTAGGCCTCGGGGCCGATGGTGGTCTCGTCTTCGACGGTGGTGAGGGTCTTCGAGGTGACCCAGCCGAGCTCGCGCGCCCGGACCTCGCACTTCTGGCGGTTGACGAGATCGTCCTCCTGGGTGGTGAGCACGTGGACCTTCGAGCCCGTGGCCTCGTGGAGCGCGAAGAGGGAAGGGCGAGAGTGATCGTCGATGCGCCACGCCTTGCCGTCGGGGAGCGGGAAGGAGAGGTTGAAGCGCCGGGAGTGGTAGCGGCCCCACGAGGCATCCTCGCTCGGGAATCGCGGCGCGGCAGCGGTGGTTGGCGTCGCTCCGGGAGCGCGCGGCGGCGGGGCCGGGGCCGGGCCGGCGCACGCCGTGATCAGCGGCAGCAGGAGAAGCGAGCGAGATGCGAGCGCCAAGGCGCCACAGCATACCTCAGTCGCGGCGCCTGCTCACTTCGGTCCGGGCTCGGAGCACACGTGGTTGATGCAGGTGCTGCCGCTCGAGGCGTTGCAGCAGTCCGCGGTCTGGTCGCAGTGATCGCCGTCCTGCGCGCAGGTGCCCGCGCTCTTGCAGACCAGACCGCCATCGCTCCCGGTGCCGTCGCAGAAGCCGCCGCAGCACTCGGTGCCCGACGCGCAGCCGGCGCCGTCGCCCTTGCAGGGATCGAGCGCCCAGAAGCCGCGCATGTTGATCGAGCTCTCGTCCTGGCCGGGCAGGAGGAACGGCGGGTGGCTCGGGTCGACGCCCGCGGCGGGGTTCAGGTCGATGGCCGCGACCCACAGCTCCTTCACCACGTCCTTGGTGCCGACGTTTTGGTTACCGTACGTGCGGCGGCTGGTGAAGACCACCCAGAAGTAGCCGCCCGAGGGCACCGGGGCGAAGGTGGGCTCGTAGTTGAACGAGAGGTCGCGGTTACCGGCGGCGAACGGGTAGCCGTCGCCGTTGAGCTTCGCGAGGCGGACCTCGGCGTTGGGGGTGACGGTGCTCGCGAAGAAGAGATCGGCGTTGCCGTCGCGCGTGTCGAGCGGACCGCGGTGGTAGATGGCCCACTTGGCATCGGGGGTCATGCTCGGCCACGCGATGGGCAGTCCGGCGCCCTGGTTGACGAGGACCGTGCTCGCGCCGACCTTCGCCGTGCCCTGGTTGAACGTGAAGACGTTGAGCGCGTTGAGCGCGGCGCCCGTCATGCCGACGTAGGCGAGCTTCGTCGCGTCGGGCGAGAAGCTCGGCATGCCGAGGCGAACGCCGTCGAGGCCGCTGGCCGCGACGCGCGTACCGTCCTTGGTGTTCCAGAGGCCGTCCATCGCGCCGGGCGGGCCGGGCAGCGCGGACGAGTTCTCGACCAGGTACTTGCCGTTCGGCGAGAGCGCCGGGTTCGACCACGCGCGCTTCTGCGCGCTGCCCGGGGCGCCGCCGAGATCGAAGATCGGCTTGTTGGTGAGGAGATCGTAGGAGCCGCCCAGCGTGTCCCCGCCGCTCACCAGGGTCGAGCCGTCGGCCGAGACGGTGTGGCAGGTCATCGTGCAGCCGCCGTCGGGCAGCGCGCCGAAGGTGCCGGCGCTGAAGTCGTCGGGCGCGGTCGCGCCGGGCTTGATGCGCATCACGCGGCCCACCGCGTTCGCCCAGTAGTAGATGGTGCCGCGCATCGATGCCGCCGCGATCGACCACTTGTGCTTGGCGGCGACGGTCGCGACACCTCCCGCCGAGCGCGCCACGGTGAGCTCCGCAGCGCCCGCCGTCGAGTCGACGAACTTCTGCCAGGTGCCGGTGCTGAAGGCGTAACGCGCGGGAGGCGGGGCGGTGGTGAACGACTCGAGCTCGTAGGTGGTGCTTGTAATATGCACGTAGTAGATGTCGGCGGCGCCGCCGTTGTTCCACATCAGCTTCGGGCTACCGAGGCCGCGCGGGAAGACCGTCCCGTCGTAGGGGTAGGCCCACTGGATGGCGGCGTCCTTGGTGGTCGCGCCCTTCAGCGCGGCCATGGTGGGGCCGTCGGCCTTGGCGGGGTTCTCGAAGACGCGGAGCTTCACGCTGAGCGTCGCGGAGGCCTTCTGGCCCTGGAAGCTCGCGTTGATCTTCACCGCGCCGCCGATGCTGCCGCTGGTGGTGTAGACGCCGTTCGAGCCGACGTTGCCCACCTGGAGGTTCGTCGCCGTCCACGAGATGCCGCTCGTCATCTCGCTGGTGGTGTTGTCGACGTAGCGGAGGATGGCCTTGAAGGGCTGGGTCGCGGCGGGGCCGCCGTTGTCGACCACGAGCGCGGCGTTCGGCGGATCGATGGTGATCGAGGCGAGCTTCTTCTTGTCGCCGTTGCCCAGCGTGCCGCTGCTCCCGGCCTCGTCGCCGTTGCCGCCGTCGGCGTCATCGCCGAAGCCGGCCGTCGGCGGGTCGCTACCGCACGCGAAGAGGATCGTGACCAGCGCCGCGAGCGCGGTGAGAAAGCCGTAGGTGGGCGAGAATCGTCGGGTCATGCAGGCCTCCCTCGAGGGGAGGGATGCTGTCACAGTCCGAGCGGAGCTCTGCACCTACGGCGCATGGAGACGGAGCGAAGACGCCCGCGGCGCGCCGTGGGCGCCCGGTGTGCTTCAAACACGCACACGGCTCACACGTACGTGAGCCACTCGCTGCGCGACGTATCCGCGCCGCGAACGACGTCGAAGAAGCGCGCCTGCAGCTTCTTGGTGACAGGTCCCACGACGCCGTCTCCGATCAGGCGGTTGTCGACCTCGCGGACGGGGGTGATCTCGGCCGCGGTGCCCGTGAGGAAGCATTCGTCCGCGAGCCAGAGCTGGTCGCGCGTGACACGCCCCTCGCGGACCTCCAGCCCCGCCTCCCGGGCCAGCGTGATGACCGTCTCGCGCGTGATGCCCTCGAGGATCGACGACGAGAGGTCGGGCGTCTGAAGCACGCCTCGCTTCACGATGAAGATGTTCTCTCCCGAGCCCTCGGAGACGAAACCGTTCACGTCGAGGAGGATCGCCTCGTCGTAGCCTCCGAACTTGGCTTCGCGCTTCGCGAGGACGCTGTTCGTGTACTGCCCCATCATCTTGGCCTTCGCGAGGCTGACGTTGATGTGGTGGCGTGCGAACGAGCTGATCTTGCAGCGGATGCCGTTCGTCAGCGCCTCATCGCCGAGGTACGAGCCCCACTTCCAGGCGGCGACCGTGGCGCGCACCGGGTTGTTCGGCGCGTAGATCCCCATCGCGCCCTCGCCGAGGAAGATCATCGGCCGCAGATAGCCCTCGGGCATGCCGTTGACCTTGAGGGTATCGACGCACGCCTGCATGATCTGCTCGCGTGTGAATTTCGGCTGGAGCAGCGCGAGCTTGCACGTGTCGAAGAGGCGATCGACGTGCTCGCGCAGCTTGAAGATCGTCGTCTTGCCGTTGTCACGCTTGTAGGCGCGAATTCCCTCGAAGCCGCCGAGGCCATAGTGGAGGGAGTGCGTGAGGATATGAACGTGGGCGTCGTCCCAGTTCACCATCTCTCCGTCGAGCCAGATCTTCTGAACCTTGTCGACCATCGGAAATGCTCTCTATCAGGGGAGGCGGGACAGACCAGCGCGGACACTAGTCTCGGAGAACGCGTGGGGCCACCGGGAAGAACCGCCGCGTTGCGTCACCAGGAATCTACCTCCGCAGTGCGACGTAGACGGCGCCCTCGCCCCCGTGGTCGTCGCGCGCGGTTGCAAATGCTGCCACGTGCTCGCGGCCCTTGCCCTGGGAGAGCCACGCCGCGATCTCCCCGCGCAGCACGCCCGCTCCCGGAGCGCGCTCGCCCTTGCCGTGGATGACGAGCACGCAGCGCTCGCCGCGCGTCCGCATCGTCCGCAGAAAGCCGACGATGGCCTCCTGCGCCTGGTTCGCGGTCATGCCGTGGAGATCGAGCCGCGCGTCGATCGGCAGGAGGCCGCGCCGCAGGCTACGTACCAGATCTGGCGCGACATCGGCGCGGCGACCCTCGACGCGCTGGCCGTCGTCCGAGACCTCGAACCGCGCCACGTCCTCGACCAGCGAATGAAGATGCTCGAGCGCCTTCTCGGCCTCGACCACGGCCCGCGCCTTGACCTCCGCCGCCTTCGACCGCTGGCTACCCTGGTCCAGGTCAGCGGTGCGGGGGACGCGGGCCTTCAGACCTCCGTCCAGAGGTGTGACTCCCGACATCATCCGGTGAAAGCTGAAGTCATCCTCGGCCGCGCTCGACGGCGGCCGCGCCGCTGGCTCGCGACGCGGCGGCGGCGGCACCGGCGCGCGGGGGGGCGGCTGCGGCTGCTGGGCGTCGAGCTGCGCCTTGAACCCCTGCAGGCCGCCTGCGAGCGGGTGGAAACCGCCGAACTTCGGCAGCTGCGGCTCTTCGTCCTTCTTCTTCCTGTCCTTCTTCTTCGCCATCAGTCGCCATCCTTGCGGCGCTGTCTCAACGCGCGCAGCGCCATGGTCACGCTCTTCATCCCCGTCAGGATCCCGTCGGCGTAGTGCCAATCCGCATCGTCGAGCTCCGGGAAGTCGTGCGGATTCTGCACGTCCTCGAGGGTGAGTCCTGGCTTGAGTCGCCGCGCCAGGTCGAGGACCTTCGAGGTCTGGAGCTCCTCGATGTTCAGCAGCTCTCGTTCCACGGCCTCCCACGCGGCGCCACTGGCCTCCGGGCCCTCCTGGAGAAGCGCCGGGAGGTCGTCGAGGCCGACGTCCGACACGATCGGCTCCGCGGACGGGTAGCGCGCGACCGTCGCGCCCTCCTTCGGACAGATGCCGAGGCAGCTCGTCTTCGTCACCCAGACCTCCACCACCCGTCGAGTGAGCGCGACCTCGCGCTTCAGCGCGTCGTAGAGCGCGTCACCACGGTCCCCGCATCCCGGGCCAAGCGGGGAGCCGTCCCGTCGGTTGGCGCAAACGAACAGCTGAAGCCTCGGACCTCGCGCCACGCGCATCGCTCTCCCGTAGCACGGATTCGCATGCCACAGGGGCCTACATGCGCGCCTAAAGGCTCGGAAAGTAACATGGATCCGCGTTGTGGATCCGGGGCGATCCGACCGTACGGTAGAACACGCGATTCGTCGCGGAAACGTCGCTCGTCGCTCGCGGTGCGCTCGTTGCAGCGGCGAGGACAGCCCTGCCCATGCGAGCCCATTCACCGCCCCATCCGACCGACGATCTGGTGGATCTCGGCGATGGACGCCGTGCTCGCTTGCTCGACGTCCTGGGACGCGGCGCCTCCTCGGTCGTGCACCGCGCAGTGCTCGAGAGCCAGGGCGGCGTACGTCGCCTCGTCGCCCTCAGGCTGTTCGGGACGGTGGCGAGTGACGACGCAGAACAGGTCTTCGAGGCCGCCGCGCGCGCAGCCCGGCGCAGCGCGTGCGTCCGGCATCCCAACGTCGTCCAGACCTACGACGTCGGCCAGTGGCGCAGCCGGCCGTTCTTTCTCCTCGAGCTCGTCGAGGGAGTGAGCCTCCGCACGCTCCTCGATCGCTACGCCGCCAAGTCGTGCCGACTGCCGCTCGATCTCGCGCTCTTCATTGGCTCCGAGATGGCCGAGGCGCTCGCGGGGGCTCGTACGGGGCGTGATCACGAGGGCGTCCAGCTGGGCATGCTTCATCTCGGCCTGGGGCCGCGCAAGGTGCTCCTGAGCTGGCGCGGCGAGGTGAAGGTCGGCGACTTCGAGACCGCGCTGGCGCTCGGCACTTCGTCGAGCATTCGTAGCCTTCGATCGGTCACGCATCGGACCTCGACCATGGCTCCGGAGGTCGCACAGGGCGCGCCTGGTGACAGCCGCTCCGACGTCTTCTCGCTCGGCGTCGTCCTCCGCGAGCTCTTCGTGGGACCGCGTTTCCCTCGAGACGTCACCAACGCGGAGGCCGTGCGCCTGGCGCGCGAAGGATTCGTGCAGCCGATCTCGTTCCAGCCGCATCTTCCCGAAGCGCTCGTCCACGTCTTGCTGCGCTCGCTCCAGTGCGATCCGATCGAGCGCTACCCGAACGCGAGCGCGCTCGCCTTCGACCTGCGCCGCGTCGCGCTCGCGCTCGGCGTGGGAGACGGTCGCGTCTTCCTCAAGCGCGCGCTCGACCGCGAATGGGGCAACGATACCGAGGTCACGCGCGAGGTGCTCTAGGTGCGCTTGACCGTCCGGGCGCGGAATGAAATCGTGACACATCGGTGTCCGACCTCGCCGACCGAGCATGGGTTCCCGCTCCGTCTCTCGCTCCTCGACGATGGGGTCGCCGAGTCGCTCAGCGTGCCGACCGTCGAGGAGGTCTCGGTCCACTTCGACGCCCCCACCAGCGCCCGCGACCCACGATCGGGCGCACTCTCGCCGGCGGCAAGCTCCAGAGCGAGTCGCTCGTCGGCAAAGGCATGATGGGCGCCGTCTAGCGGCTGGCCGTCGAGATTGTGCAGAAAGGGTTGGCTGCGCTTGTCAACCGCCTACCAGCCGTTGGTGCCTCGGACCTGCAAACGGTCACCGTACCTCTCGCCCGTCGCGGGGGCAGGTCCGGGTCCTCGAGAAAGGGTACCGCGCCTCGTCGAGCTTCGCGCGCCCTGCTCCTTCCGCGTGAACGACGGGGGGCTGGACGTGGCCGCGGACCTGGAGGTGAATCTCTGTCTTCCAGGTCCCGCCGCTCAGCGGTTGTTCGAGTTGAAGCTTCGCTCTCCAAGTCGAACCTGTGCTCCAGTCGAGGGCGGCTACGCGATTGTCGACGACGTCTGATGGCCACATCGCCAGCTGCCGCTGGCGATGTGGGCGGCGAGGCAGCGGGGTTGTGGATCGCTGGCGAACATGCGATCTGTGTTTGGGTGAAGCGGCTATCAGTGATCATTTGTGCATTTTGCGTGCTGGTCGGCCTTTCCTGTCAGCCTCGAGGAAAGCCTGGTCCATTCGAGAAACCGGCCCGCTCCGACGTGAGTCAGAGCGGACGAACGGTCGTTCGCCATTACGAGCGTCGTCGTGCGGTCGGAGGAAGCGAGCTGCTGGTCACCGTCGAGGTCGACCATACGATTGTCGACAATCCGCCAGGCGAATTCGCGACACGGCATGCGTCGCTATGCCGGAGCCCCAACGTCGAAGCGGTTGCCCTGCTGCGCGGGAGAGCGGTCTGGGTTCTGCAGTATGTGGGCAGCAAGCGCATTGCCACCAAGCTCGTTGAAGAATCCACAGGAATGAAACCGTGGGAAGGCAGTGTGTATCCAGAAGATGGCGTCGTATACGATGCGACGACGCAGACCGCTACCCGCCTCAACGGCTCGACGACCAAATGATGGAGTAGCGCCGAGGAGACCGAGTCAGTCGACTGGGTCACGGGTGCTTCGGAGTCGGCAGTGCAGCCAACGAGCGAAGCGGAGAGTACTTCATTGAGTTCATCATGCCGCGCCGCATGCGGCGCGCGTGACGCCAGCGCTTGCACCCGGACCGCCGGTGAAGCATCACCGCATCGGCTTGTCTCGGATGGCGCCTGGACTCGCCCACTTTTCGGTCATGTGGCGGGTTCGACCTTCGGCAGAGCAGTGATCACCGGAACGCGTCGGCGCCGATGAACCAGCGCCCGTAGCCGACGATGTCCTGCGCGACCCAGGGTGAGCTTCCATAGTCGGGGTGGCTGGTCCCGGACCAACGCTCGTACTGCTGTCCACCCCAGACCGGCGCGTTGGCGAAGACGAAAGCCCAGGCGTTGAACCACCAGTCCTTCCTGAGGATGCGCACGCTCGCGGTGCTCGGCACCACATGATTGAAATTCCAGATCAAGGTATCGACGGGGTCGACGAAGAGCGCAGCCCGGACCGTCGGCGCGCATCCCCAGATGCCCGCCCAGCGGTGCGCTTCGAGGGCGTAGAACGGGCCGCGACTGTAGCCGGCGAGCGTTGCTTCGGTCCGGCCGGCGCGGCAGTCCCAGTACATCTTGCTGGCGAGCGTGATGAGGATCTCGTCGCTGTTCTCGAGCCAGGTGCCCGGTCCCTGCACGTAGTACCGCGGCCCGGTGTACTGGCTGTAGATGGCCGCGGTCACCGGGTACGAGCCGAGTCCGCTGGATCCGCTACCGTCGGCGACATAGAGCGTGTGGTTCCAGAGGCGCGGATTCGAGCCCTCTCCGCCTGCCGTGCCCAGGGCTTGCGTGACTTTCCCGACGGAGCCCTCCTTCGTTCGCTCGCCAGGAGGGGCCGGTGCTCGCGGGAGGAGGTCGAGCGCGCGCGGCGCGCCGGGCATCGTCGGATGAATCTCGTCCTCGCGTCGCGGCGGCGGCTCGGTCTCCGCGGTGCGCGGACCGCTCGGCTCCGCGGGCACGAGCGCGGGCTCACCCGTGTCGACGTCGCCGGAAACGGCGGGCGCGGCGCAGCCGACCATCGTTCCCAAGACCGTGATTGCGATGAGGGTACCGGTGCGAAGCATGAGCATGAGATGTCTGTCTCCCTTGCGTCACCCCGAAGCACGCGGTGTGCCGCGCCTTCGAGCGCTCGCGGAGGTTCGTCCCGCGAAGCTTGCGTACGAGCACCGCGCGAAGACCGAGACGTTCGCGTCCCATCGTGCCTGGCGTGTCGCTCGCGGGCTTCTAGAGGGTGACGAGACGAGCCGAAACGGCGATCGCCATGGCGAGGACGATGAGGCCGAACGCGAGAGCAAGCAGGAGCCGACCCTTTTCGGGCGCCGAGGCCGGGGCGAGCTGACCACCACGTGGAGCCGCGGCGCGCAGCTCCGTCTGCCGAGGGTAGGGAACCATACGAACCGTTCCCGTCGGCACGGGTTCGCTCGACACCTCCTGCGCCGAACCGAGACGCGCCGGTGCGCCTGCTGCGCGAGCGGGAGGGATCAGCCGGACCGTCCCGCCGGCATCCGGGTCGCGAGTGGCCTTGTCCACCGCGTCGGCGCGGGTCGGGTCGGAGAGCCCCGAGGTCAGCGGCGAAGGCCTCGTGGGCCCATCCTCGGGACTGAGAGGCTCGCGCGACGCGCTGAACGGCGCCAGCGCGAACGCCATTGCCTCCGCGCTTCGGAACCGCTCGTCAGGGTCGAGGGCAAGGGAACGGTCGATGACGGACGCCAACCCGCCGCTGATCGCTGGCGCGACGTCTCGAAGCTTGCGACACGGGAGCTGAGCGACCGAATACAGGCCCGCAGCGCCGAGCTCGCGAGCCCGCTGCCCGGTGATGGCTCGAAAGAGAATCAGCCCTACCGCGAAGAGATCCGCCCTGCCGTCGATCGGTAGGCCGCGCGCCTGCTCCGGTGCCATGTAACTGGCGGTCCCGAGGATCTGACGCGGATCGGTGAGCGCCAGCTTCGCGGATGCCGTCGCCTTGGCAATGCCGAAGTCGATCACCTTGACGAAGTCACGCACGGCGAGCGTCTGGAGGATGAAGACGTTGTCAGGTTTGATGTCGCGGTGCACGACGTTCGCACGGTGCGCGGCGCTCAACGCGGAGAGGATCTGCAACGCGATGAGGACCGCGCGCGCGGGCTCCAGCGTGCCGGCCTCCGCGAGCAGCGCGCTCAGCGGGCGGCCGTCGAGCTTCTCCATGATGAGCATCGGCGGCTCACCGGGCTCGTTCCGGAAGTCGATAATCTGCACGATGTTGGGGTGCCCGAGCGCGGCGGCGGTCTCCGCCTCGCGGCGGAAACGCTCGAAGGCTCGGGGGTTCGCGAGCCCCGGCTGCAGCACCTTCACCGCGACCTCGCGCGACAAGCGTCGCTGGTGCGCGACGTAGACGTCTCCCATTCCGCCGGTGCCGATGCTTCGGCCGCGCACGTACGTTCCCGAACGCGACTCGCCGGGCTCGACGGCCGCTGGCTGACCCGACGTCCTCGACCCATCGACGATGGTTTCTCGGCGGCTCATGCGTAACGAGAA
>JAYTBL010000055.1:0-5646 GCA_043736975.1 Polyangiaceae bacterium | reverse complement strand
ACCGCCGTGCGCACCTTCGTCATCGCGATGAGCGACTACGTCGAGCTCGTCCTCGTGCCGGCCCTCCTCCGACGTCTGGCGCTCGAGGCGCCGGGCGTCCGGCTCGAGACGGCGCCCTGGGGGCTGCACGACGTGCCGGAATCGCCTGCCGGGACTCAATGTCGACAGGTGGGGCACTCCCGCTTGAGTTGATCGAGCCCGCGTGGCGTTCGCGGACGCGCGCGACCCCTCGCGGACTCTGACGCTGCGCATCTCCGAGCGCCTGCGGGTCCTCCTGGTCGTGACGACCGAGGCGGCCGACCGCACGCGAATCAGCGCGCGGCGCGCCAAGCCGGCCGAGCGCGCGCTTTACGAGGAAGGGTGACTCCGATGACGACCAAGGCACGAAAGGCCGCCACGCGGCCCGTAGAAGACAGCGACGCCCCCGAGCTCGAGTTTACCTCTGGACGGTTCCGGCGCATCGGCCGTGGACGTCACGCGGGCAAGCGAATCACCGTGACGCTCGCCGACGCGCGCACGGCGGCAGGCAAGACAATGGTGACCGGATCGTGCTTCGGAGCGAGGTGCCCCGGGCGCGGGCGCTCAAGACGCGTGCGCCAGCTCCGTCGTCGCGGCGATGAAGAACTCTCCATCGCCTCGACCGCGGGAGCGGGCGTCGGGGGTTGTCGCCGTAGCTCGGGGCCTCGGTGCCGAGGATGCTCGACGCCGGAGCCTGATCGTCGCGCTACCCGGGCTTGCGGCCATTTCCGCCGCGTGACTCCCACGAGAAGCGGTCGATGAGCAGCGGCGACGTGTCTGCGAGCATGTCGTCCTTGCCGATCGTCCACGCCTCGACGCGCCCGTCGGGATGCACGCACAGGCGCACGAAGTGCTTGAAGCCGGGATGCCCGAGCACGGTGAACGCCTGCTGGTGCTCGAGCCCCATCGCCGCGAGGAGCATCAGGTAGAAGCCGAAGATCAGCGAGCCCAGGAACGCGCTCGCGATCATCACCGCCGGGTCGCCGGCCATCGCAGGCAGGCGATCCACCGAGAGGCGGAGCGTCATGGGCAGGAGGCCGAGCCCCGCGCCGAACGGCGCCGCGAGCAGGCCGATGGATCGCTTGCCCTGGCCCTCGTGCGCCACGAAGTAGAGCGCGAACGCGAGGAGCAGAGACATGAGCAGCGACGTCGCGACGAGGGCGTTCGTCCCCGATCGCGCCGCCGCGAGCTCGATCGCCGCGAGCAACGCCAGCGCCAGGTGCACGAGCCACCCCGCGCGTCCCACCATGAGCTTCACCGGGACCTGCGCCACGAGGCGCCGCGAGGCGGCGCCGCTCGGGTAGGCGACGTCCGGCTCGCCGTAGTCCTCGGGGTAGGGACCGATGCGCGTACCGTGCAAGAATGCGCCGCCGCCACCGGCGATCACGTGCAGCGAGCGCTTCACCGTGCGGCGTTCGTAGTGGTGGAAGTCACCCGCGAGGAACAAGACGCGATCGCGCTCCAGGCTGAGGCGGCAGGCGGCCAGCATGCGCCAGCCTGGATCGTTGCGCGCGCCGTAGGCGAGGGCAGGGTCGCCGGCCACGAACAGCACCGCGCGGTCGGGGTGCTTCTTCCGCCACTTCGAGAAGTACGAGCGCTGGCGGAAATCGACGCGACCGAGCTGCCGGTCGGCGCCGAACAGATCGAGGCCCGGCGCGAGCGGCAGCGCAAAGTAGCTCGCCTCTTGCACGGGCACGTAGCCGCGCAGGACGAGGCGTCGCCGGTGCTTGATGGCGACGCCGCTGAAGAACGCGCGCACCGACCGGAAGAAGCTCACGAAGCCGCCGTAGAGACTCCCCACCTCGTCGAGGTGCAGCTGCCGCGCCACCAGGCCGATCTTCCGCCCGGTGCGCTTGCGCAGCTGCTTGCCCAGCCGAGGGGTCGTGTCCTTGTCGTCGGAGGGGAACGGCTCATCGGCGCGCCGGCGGAAGAGGCGCCCGAAGCCGTCGAGCCCGTCGTACCAGTCGTGGTTGCCGGGCACGCCGAGCACCACACGCTTGCGCGAGCTCGCGAGCTTCTTGCGCAGCTGCTCGTTCCAGGGGAGCACGACGCGCTGGTAGATCTCGTCCGCGGTCGCGACCGGGTACGCGACGTCGCCCCCGAACAGCAGCACGTCGCCGCGGGGGAGGAAGAGGCGGCCCCCCTGACCGTCGTCGACGTCGTACGTCGAGGCGAGCATCCCGCCGACCGCCGCGCTCACGTCGCGGTCGTCACCGGTGTCGGCGACGAAGTCGATCCAGACCGGGCGCCCCAGCGCCTCCACCAGGGTCGGGCCGAACGGCGCCTTCTGCCCGAGCACCCCCAGCGCGGCCCCCAGGAGGTCGGCCGGCGGGTTCGGGCGCATCCAGTCCCGCGAGTCGACCGACTCCGTCGCGATCGCTCTCGCGGTAAAATTCCTGAGATGACCAAATAGTGAGGTGACCCCGTACCAGCGGATGCCGAACGGCGGGTGCGCGCCCTGGCGGAAGACCAGCGGCTCCGGCCGATCGCCGCGCGGCTCCAGCGGGACCGGCGCGAGCAAGAGCGTCGAGCTGGGCGGCGCCTCCTCGTCTTCTTCCTCGTCTTCTTCCTCGTCTCCCGCCTCGACCCTGGCGGCCGGGTTGGGCGGCGGCGGCGGCTCCTCGATCAGCACATGGAAGAGGATAGCGTTTTTGGGTTACCCTCGTCCGGTCCTCCATGCGAACGCGGCTTGCCCTTGGGATTCTCAGTGCCTCTGCCCTCCTGTCGGTCACCGGGAAAGCCGGTGCACCCAACGTGAAGGGCAAGATCGCCGGTCAAGACAAGCTCTTGCCCGAGGTCTACGCCGAGGCGGCGAAGACCGAGTCGCGCCGCTGGACGTGGCGCGAGCCGTCTCCGTCCGTCCAGGCTCAGTTCCGCGTCCTTTCCGCGAACCCTTCACGCGATCTCTGCATCGCGGCCACCTCGAGCGGCAACGCCGCCGCCGGCGAAGCGATCCGCATGACGGTCACGGGCGGCCGCGTGTTCCCCACCACCATCGTGGTCTCGCCGGGCACGCCGCTCGCGTTCAAGAACTTCGATCCCTTCAAGCATCGGCTCTACGTCGTCGGCAACCAGAGCTTCAAGGCCGAGGACATGGCGGCGGGACAGGTGCGCTCCTGGTCCGCGTCGGGCGCTGGCAAGTACGAGATCCGCGACGAGCTCTTTCCCACCGTCCGCACCTTCGTGATCGTCGACCCGCAGGTCGTGCAGGTCGCCTACCCCGGTCGCGACGGCGCGTTCGGCCTCACGCTGCCGGCCGGCGAGTACGTGCTGAAGGCGTTCTTCCAGGGCAAGCAGGTCGGCAAGCCGACGCCCGTGAACGCGAAGGAGAAGTCGTCGTTCGAGCTCAAAGATCCCTTCAACGTCGGCGCGGCGGACGAGGCGGGCGCGAAATGATGATCCTCTCGCGCATCTGGTACGTGATCCTCGCGATCCTCCTCGCGGCGGCCTACTACGTCGTGTCGCTCGCGGTCGGGCAGTACAACCGGCGCAACGCGTCGGCGATGGACGAGACGCTCAAGGCGGACAGCCAGGTCGTCAGCTGGGCGATGCAGGTCGACGCGCGGCGCCGGCTCGACACCCTCTTCCTCGCCTCGGTCGACCCCAGCATCGGCAAGGCGCTGAAGGGCGCGAACGGTAAGGACATCCCGTCGGCCTCGAAGGACGAGGGCGCGAAGGCGCTCAAGGCGTTCAACGACAAGCTGCCGGCCGAGTACAAGAACGACGTCCTCTTCATCGCGGACCGCGAGGGCCGTCTCGTCTCGCAGATCGGGTACGACGCCGCGGCGGCCTACCCCGAGTTCGAGCTCGGCGGATACGCCGCGGTGTTCGATGCGCTGCACGGCTTCTTCCGCGACGACACCTGGGTGTGGGGCGGTCGCATCGCGCGCGTCGTCGCGCGCCCGGTCGAGGACGAGGTCGGGCAGCCGCCGCTGGGCGCCGTGGTCGGTCTCCGCTGGGTCGACGCGAGCTTCGCGAAGGAGATCGGCAAGCGTACGCGCACCAACATCGCGTTCTTCGCGCTCGGGCAGAGCGTGGCCTCGGCGGCGAGCACCGAGGGCTTCGAGGAGACCTCGCTACAAGCGCTCGGCGGGGACCTCAAGGCGGTCACCGAGGACAAGCAGTTCCGCGAGTCCGGCCGCACCGACGTGCGCCCGCTCGGCACCGATGACAAGGGCGGCGTGCTCTTCGTCCGCCTCCCCGGCGACGGCTGGGAGCTCGGTGCCGGCTTCGCGGTCGCGCGCCAGAAGGTCTCGATCGCCGGTCCGCTCGGCTTCATCAGCGGCGCCGATGATCAGGACAAGCGCAACGTGAAGCTGTGGCTGGTCGCGGTCGTGGTGTTCGCGGCGGCGTTCATCGGCATGCTGTTCTCGTTCCTCGAGCACTCGCTCCCGCTCGGCGAGATGAAGAAGCAGGCCGAGCGCCTCAGGAAGGGGGAGATCGACGTCTTCCAGGTGCCGCGCTTTCGTGGCGGCCTCCGCCCGATCGCGTCCGACATCAACGCCGGTATCCAGCGCGTCGTCGAGAAGGGCGGCGGCGCAGCGCGCAGGCCTGCCGATCTCGAGTCGATCCTCGGCCCCGTTCCGGCCCAGCCCAGCATGAGCGCGTTCTCGTTCCCCATGTCGGATGGCTCGTCCCCGCCGCAGCAGACGGCCCCGAACATGAACGCCGGCTTCCCGAACCAGGCGCCCGCGGTCAGCCCGTCCGCTCCCGGCCCGAACAACCGCTTCCCAGGCGGACCCGGCGGTCCGCCGCCTCCGCAGCCTGCGCCCGCCCGTCCCAATGCACCGCCGCCGCCGAACAACGCGCGCCCCGGCCCCGGTCCCGGCACGCCGGGTCCTGGCGTCAATGCTGCGGCGATGGGCGGAGGCAACTTCGGCCAGCACAACGAGCGGACGATGGCGATGCAGGGCGCGCCGCCTCCGCAGGCCGGCAACTTCGTACCCCCACAGATGACGCAGCCGATGCCCGGGAAAGGCGCTCCGCCGCCGGGCGGCGGCTCGCACAGCGCGACGGTCGCAGCGTCGCCGAACGCCGCGCAGAAGCTCGGCACTGCGGGCACGGTCCCCGCGGCGTTCCCGGCGACCGGCACGCCGCCGGGCGCGGAGCCGCTCGGCAAGGACGAAGACGAGCAGACGATGGTGGCGCAGCCGTCCGCCGACCTGATCGCGGCCACGGGGGGCCACGGGACGGTCGCCGATCCGGCGGCCGAATGGCACCAGGTCTACGAGGAGTTCCTCCGCACGAAGCGCGAGTGCAACGAGCCGACGGAAGGCCTCACGTTCGAGAAGTTCCAGCAGACGCTGAAGAAGAACCGCGACGCATTGATGCAGCGCCATGGCTGCAAGCGCGTGAAGTTCTCGGTCTACGTGAAGGAGGGCCGTGCCTCCCTGAAGGCCACCCCCGTCCGCGAATAGCCAAGTTGTCCCGGGTGTGGCGCTCTCGTGCCTGAGACAGAGAGTCAGAGTCGCGATTCCGTGATTGTCCCTCTCACGAAGTGGGAGGCCTGCTTCGTGCAACGCACTCGCGCATGGACCGGTCGTCGCTTCACCTCGAGATTCGTAACGCGATCTCCATCTCCGACGAGCTGAGCCGCCACGAGCACGCGCTCGGTCAGGACGAGCTCTC
>JAYTBL010000054.1:0-2187 GCA_043736975.1 Polyangiaceae bacterium | reverse complement strand
CGCATGCGCTCCCCCGCCGACCGCCCCCGGAAGCCCTTCCCCGCCACCCCGCTCATCCCGCTGCTCGCCCTGGCGTGCCTCGCGCTCGTCACGATGTTCGCGCGCGACGCCCGCGCCGTGGGGACGTTCAAGCTGAAGAGCACCGAGGCCAACGAGGTCTCGGGCGCCTGGCACATCTACGTGACGCTCGAGCTGCCGAAGCCGCCGCTCACCGCGCACCAATCGATGAAGTTCCTGTTCACGAAGACGATGGCCTACGAGCGCGCCCTCGTCGACGGCAAGAGCGAGCCGGTCCTCGCGAAGCAGGCGCTGCAGAACCAGACGCCGAGCGTCGAGAGCCTCGACGTCGACTTCGCCGACCCGAGCGGCAAGGTCTTCAAGGGAACGCGCTTCGACTTCGGTCTCACGCGCGCGCGTGGGTACGAGGCCGGCGAGTACAAGATCGAGGTCAAGACCTCGGACGGGACGGCCGTCGGCGCGCCGCAGAACCTGATCTTGAAGGGTGACAACCCGGTGGTCGATCGCCGCGCCATGGCGTTCAACGCCAAGGAGCCGGGCGTGAAGAAGGTTGCGGGCTACGACGGTGGCACCGGCCCCGACAAGGGCAACGAAGACGGCCCCGCCAACAACAACATGGGCGAGGTCGCGCCCAGCGGCACCGCGCAGCCGTTCATCCCCAAGGAGGGCTACGACAAGACCTCCGAGGAAGAGATCAAGCAGCGCCCCAAGGGCTGCGGCTGTGACGTCCCCGGTGGTGTCGACGCTGGTGCGCTCGCGTGGCTGATGCCGCTCGCCGGCGTCGGTCTCGCCCTCGTGCGCCGCCGCCGCCGCTCCGCAGCACGAGCCCGTACCTGACCGAATGACGCCCGACGAGGCCATCAAGAAGGCCGAGGCGGGTGAGCTCCTGCCGGTCTGGCTGGTGGTCGGCGAGGAGCGAATGCTCCGCGATCAGGTGATCGCCGCGATCACCAAGGCCGCGCTCGCCGGTGGCCTCCCCGATTTCAACCACGACAAGTTCACGGCCGGCGAGACCGACGTCGAGAAGGTGCTCGCGGCGACGCGCACCGTCCCGATGATGGCGAAGAAGCGCGTCGTGTTCGTGCGCGGTCTCGAGCGCTGGGACACGAACGCGAGCGCCACGAGCGACGACGAGGGCGCGAGCAACAAGGCGCTCCCGCCGCTCGACCGCATCGCCGAGTACGCGAAGGCGCCCATCGACTCGACGACGCTCCTGCTGGTCGCGCAGAAGATCGACGGCCGTCGCAAGCTGATGACGTTCGCGAAGAAAGCGGGCATCGTCGTGGACTGCGCGCAGGTCGAGGCGCGCCAGCTCCCGGGATGGATCCGCGCACGCGCCAAGCTGAAGGGACACACGCTGGCCCCCGAGGTCTGCGATCTCATCGCCGAGATCGCCGGCCCCGACCTCTCGTACCTCGACGACGTGCTGGAGCGCCTCTCGCTCTACGTAGGACGCGACAACCCCATCACCGAGGAGGCGGTGGGCGTGAACGTCACGCGCGTCCGGCTGGCGGACACGTGGAACCTCGTCGACGCGGCGAGCTCCAGGGACCTCGGGCGCGTCCTCTCGCTCCTCGCCGACGTCTACGATCCGCGCGATCGCGGGCTGCCGCTGGTGGGCGCGATCGCGTGGTCGTTGCGCCAGCTACTGAAGCTGAAGTCGGCCCTCGAGCAGGGCGCGAACATCGACGAGGCCGCGCGCCGCGCCGGCATCTATCCCGCGTTCCGCGCGCGCGATCACCAGCAGAAGCTGAAGACGGCGAACCTCACGGCGCGCGAGCTCGAGCGCTGGCTGCTGATCGTCCAGGAGACGGACCTCGCGCTGAAGAGCTCGCGCCGCCCCGCCGACGCGATCCTCGAGGACATGTTCACGCGGATGTGCCGGAAGTAAGGGGTCACAGGGTGATCTGCATCTCCACTTCCACGGGGGCACCGTCGAAGCTCGGGATCTCGACCTGCGTCAGGTCAGCGCGGACGCAGTCGGCGACTGGCCCGGCCGGCGCGATGAGGACGCGGCTCACCTTGCCGCTCGGCTCGAACTTGAGCGTCGCGTCGAACACCACGGGGGTCGCGCCGTGATTGCGGCGGCACGAGCGTAGGTTCGGTCGCGCGGCGGAGAGCGCCGTCTTCGCGTCCACCTGCGAGAGCGCGAGGGAGCTGGAGGTCACG
>JAYTBL010000053.1:0-2194 GCA_043736975.1 Polyangiaceae bacterium | reverse complement strand
CGTGAGGCGTACCTGTACATCCGACAGTCGTCGATGAAGCAGGTGATCGAGAACGTCGAGAGCACGAAGCGTCAGTACGCTCTTCGCTCTCGCGCGACGGCGCTCGGCTGGGCCGACGATCAGATCGTCGTGATCGACTCCGACCAAGGCGAGTCGGGCGCGTCCGCATCCTGGCGCGAAGGATTTCGACGGCTCGTCACCGATGTTGGGCTCGGTCGCGCCGGCATCGTGATGGGGCTGGAGGTCTCGAGGCTCGCGAGGAACAACGCCGACTGGCATCGGCTGCTCGAGATCTGCGCCCTCGCGAACACGCTGATCCTGGATGAGGATGGTGTCTATGACCCGACGAACTTCAACGACCGCCTGCTTCTCGGCCTCAAGGGAGCGATGAGCGAGGCAGAGCTCCACGTCCTGAAGGCGAGACTTCGCGGCGGGATCCTGAACAAGGTCCGGCGCGGCGAGTACCGATGCGTCCTGCCCACCGGCTTGGTGTACGACGAAGCCGGCGCCGTCATCCTCGATCCCGCCGCGCAGGTGCGCGAGACGATCGCGTACTTCTTCGAGACGTTCATCCGAGTCGGATCCGCGCATCAGACGGTGAAGGCGTTTCGCGACGAGGGTCTTCGGTTTCCGTCGCGCCTCCGCGCGCCCGCCGCCGGCGTGATCTTCCATCCGCTCACGGCATCGGCGGCGATGCGGACGCTCCGCAACCCGCGATATGCCGGCACCTACGCATACGGCCAGCGCGTGTACCGCCGGACGGCTGATGGCGGAAAAACCTTTCGAAAGCGTGCGTGCAACGACTGGCTTGCGTGCATCCCTGGCGCTCATCCGGGGTATATCACTTGGGATCGCTACCAGGAGAACGCCCGCCTCCTCGAGTCGAACGGTCACGGCTATGACGCCGCGCGCGGATCGCCACCTCGCGAGGGCGTCGCGCTCCTCCAGGGGCGTGCCGTCTGTGGCCGGTGCGGCCAGCATCTCCGCGCGCGCTACCGCGAGCAACGGGGAAAGCTCGAGTCCTGGTACGTCTGTGATCGCGCCAGCGACGCCCGCGCCGAGCCAAACTGCCAGTCCCTCGCGGGACCGCCGATCGACGAAGCCATCGGACGGCTGGTGGCGGAGAAGATGACGCCGGCCGCGGTCGACCTGGCGCTCGAGATTCGGAAGGAGATCGAAGGTCGATACGACGAAGTAGATCAACTTCGATGTCGCGCGATCGAGAGAGCCCAGGTCGACGCGGATCTCGCCCAGCGACGCTTCATGATGGTCGACCCCGGCAACCGACTCGTCGCCGACACCCTCGAGGCGGATTGGAACGAGAAGCTTCGCGCGCTCGCGAAGGCGCGGGACGAACGCGAGAGTGGTCGACGCGAGGATCAGATCGCGATCGACAGCGTGATTCGCGAGCGGCTCGTGGCGATGACGGCGGACTTCGAGCGCCTGTGGTCGGATCCGTCGACGCCGAACCGCGAGCGGAAGCGGATGCTTGCCTACGTCATCGAGGACGCGACGCTCGTGAAGCTCTCGGAGGAAGGCACCACGAAAGTCCACGTCCGTTTCAGAGGCGGGCAGACCACGACGCTGACCACGGTGAATCCGAAGGCCTCGTGGCAGAAGGTGAAGACGCCGTCGGAGATCGTGGAGCTCGTCGACCGGCTGCTCGACGACCATCTCTATGCCGAGATCGCGGAGATCCTCAACGCGCGAGGGCTTCGCCCAGGTGGGTCCGCGTGGCCCGGCAGACGCGGAACGCGATTCACTGCGCTCCGTGTGCAGTACATCGTGCACACGTATGGTCTCCAGAGCCGCTTCGATCGACTGCGCGCTCGAGGCCTGCTGACGAAGGAGGAACTCGCCCCTCGTCTCGGCATCCACCCGCAGACGTTAACCCGCTGGGCGAAGCACGGGATCGTCCGGGCGCACGCGTACAATGGTCACGCGTGGCTCTACGAGGATCCTGGCCCGAACCCGCCCGTGAAGCAGTGCAGTCGGTGGAATCGAGTCGTCGATCGCGCGCCGGCACGCGCAACGGCGAGGCCGGCCACAAGCCGCTCAGATCAAATCGAAGGAGGTGCAGTGTGAAGACGGTTGGTTGTAGAAGATCACCATCCCGGAGCCATCGAAGAACAGGACTTTGAGGGCATCCTTCCGCCGACCGAAGAAGACGAACAGCGCGCCGCTCCGTGCGTCG
>JAYTBL010000052.1:0-2197 GCA_043736975.1 Polyangiaceae bacterium | reverse complement strand
CCGATGTCGGCAGTCTTGTCGATATCCCACTCGTTGAACATCACCGGGGCGCGGTTGAAGCGCTCATCGGCGTACGCGACGCGCGTGTTCTGGATGGTCTCCAGCGTCGAGACGATGCCCCGGTAGTTCTGGATCGTGACGTAATCGAGCGGTACGGCCGGACCTTGGCCCACGCCGTTGCCACGGTTCTTGACGAATGCGTTGAAGCCGGCGCCGTCGATCGAATGGTCGTCATTCGTTCCGGTGCCCTGGTTCTGCGCGGGCCCGGTGATGACCGCGTCAGGGTCGCCCTGACGAACCGCGGTCGCGAAGGCCTTGTAGAGGCCGAGGTAGGCGAGGACCGAGTCCTCGTTCGAGAGCGCGCGGCTCAAGGTGTGATCGGGCTCTTGCCAGAGCGCCCACATGCTCGGCACGCCGTCAGCGGCGACGTTTGCCGCGAAGTCTGCGAGCCCCTGAGCCATCTCCGCCACCTGTGACGCGATCGGGAGCGGATACCAGTTTCCATTGGTCGGGCGCGTCGCTGTGCCGTCGACCGTGAACAGGTCGGGGGTTGCGGAGTCTTCGCAGATCGCCGCGGACTTCGAGCACGGCATTCCCGCGAGCTGGAGGAAGCTCACCATACCGTCGGCGCCGGCGCGCTGGCGTAGCGTCGTCACGCTGGGGCTCGACCGCGTCTGCAGCTTTCCTTGCCCGTCGCGGTAGAACAGCGAGTCCGGGAAGAACGCCGACGTCGGGTCGCCCGGAAAATCGAGCGGCCCATACTTGGTCTCGAGCAGCCCCGACACGACCGGCGCGTCCGCCGCCGAGGCTACGTCGATGGCCGCCACAACCGCGGGATCGAGGGTGTTCAGATTCGCGTTCAAGCCGATCTTCCGCGTGAGCGCCGGGTAGCGGGCCGACGCGAAGTCCACCGCGACGACCGTCCCGCCATCCCCCGCCTCGGCGCTCGGCGCTCCGTCCCGACCGTCACCCGCGCCCGCTTCGGTCGCCGTCGTCGGCGGCGAGTCTCCGGAGTCGCCGCCTCCGCCACAGCCCGCCATGACGCCGAGCGGCAGGATCACCGCAGCGACCGACGCGGAACAACCGAGGACGAGTGCAAGGGAACGAGACTTCGTCGAGCGCATGACCCCCGCGCTGCACCCGCGATGCCACGCCTCCGCGCCCAGGATGTTCCGCGAATCTGCGCCTCGCACGAGCGGCAGACCAGGTTGGCGGGCTCCCGGCACGCCCGCGCGTCACGGACGTGTCCCGGGACATTGCCGATCACGCCAGTAGCCGTGTCGAGACCCTCGAGCACGCCCAGCGCGCCCAGGACCGACCTTGTGCCCGGGCCTCAGCTCCCCAGGAACCCCTTCATCTCCGGCCACCGGAACGCCAGTGCGCGCGCGAGGCCGATCGGAAACGGGCGAGCCAGGGCCCGGTCGCGATACCCGTCGCCGGCGACGAACGCCTCGAGGACCTCGTAGAGATGGCGCGCCCAGGCTCCTTTGAGCTCGGCGGGGCGGCTGAACGGCCACCGCCGTTCGCGTGCCGCGATGACCCAGGCGGCGACGGAGAATTCCTCGTTGCCCGCCGCGGCCTCTGCGGCGCGCGCACCTTCGAGGTCGCCGAGCAGCGCGAGCAAGAGGGCCCACGTCGACATCAGCGGCTCGCGCTTCGCCTGCGGGATGTCACTGCGATCGATCACGGGCTGGAGCACCTCGCGCGCGCGGTCGAGGTCGCCGCAGTAGACGAGCGACAGGGCGAGGTTGTTGACGTATGCGATGTCGCTTTTGCCGAAGCGAAGCGCGCGAGCAAAGGCCTTCGCGGCTCCCGCGGCATCCCCATGTGACAACCTGCGGATGCCGGAGTGGTTGTAGAAGAGCGCGACCGACCCGCGCGCCAGGGAGAGCTGCTGCCTGGCGAAGACGAGCTCCATCGCCACGAACGCGCCCCACAAGAGCACGCTGCCCGAGCCCACGGCACCTGCCAGCAGCGCGAGCGGCAGGAGGAAGACCAACGCGACGAGGAGCGCCAGCGACACGCGTTGATCCTACGCTGACCTGCCGCGAAGATCTCCCGCGGACGCGACGGATTCGTCGAAGCCATCCGAGGTCGGCGCAGCGGTCGCGCGATCAACGGCACGTCGCGAACGTCCGGGTATCCTTCAGCCGCGCGCGGTGCTCCTCCGGGATTGCCGTGCTGCTCCAGGAGGTGA
>JAYTBL010000051.1:0-5678 GCA_043736975.1 Polyangiaceae bacterium | reverse complement strand
CGCTCTTCCAGCTCCTCGATGCCACCTCGACGCGCTTTGGCGAGGAGGTCCTCGCGCGCTGGCTCTCCGGCGAGGAGGTCACCGGTGACTTCGCGGAGGCGGTGCGTTCGCGCCAGGTGGCGGTGAAGGACCTCGCCGGCCGCGTCGCGGTCCGCGAGGAGCTCGCGGTGGTGGGAAGCCTGCTCGACGACAGCAAGCCCGACCCGCGACCGTTCGTGATGTGGGCGGGCCAGAAGTCGACGGGCGCCGGGCTACCGAGCGCGCTGCGCATCCTCGGCGTGCTGCTCCCGCTGGTGACGGTGGGCGCGGCCATCGCCGCGTCGATGGGGCTCGTCCCGCGCTACGCCTTCCTCGGTCCGTTCGTGCTCTGCATCGCGACGCTCGCGTCGCTGCGGCCGCGCCTCGCGCCCATCCTCGACGCCGCGTCCTCGAAGGAGACCGCGCTCTCACGCTACGCGGGGATGCTCGCCATCCTCGAGGGTGAGAAGTTCGAGGCGCCCGCGCTCATCGCGCTCCAGGATCGCCTGCGCGACAGCGGCGCGTCGGCGACCAAGGAGATGGCCTCGCTCTCGCGCATCGTCGGCTTCCTCGACGCACGCAACAACGAGATCTTCCGCTTCTTCATCGGGCCGATGCTGATGTGGGATCTCTGGTGCGCTCTCGCGCTCGATGCCTGGCGCGGCCGCGCCGGGCGCGTGGCGTTCGGCTGGTTCCGTGCGCTCGCCGAGCTCGAGGCGCTGGCCTCGCTCGCCGGCTTCGCGTTCGAGCGCCCCGATCACGTGTTCCCGGAGCTCGTCGACGACGCGACGTTCACCGCCGAGACCCTCGGCCACCCCCTGATCCTCGCCGAGAAGCGGGTCTGTAACGACGTCACCATCCAGGGCCCTGGCTACGCGCTGGTGGTCACCGGCTCGAACATGTCGGGCAAGAGCACGCTGCTCCGCGCGGTGGGCGTGAACGCGGTGCTCGCGAATGCCGGCGCGCCCGTCTGCGCGAAGTCGATGAAGATCGGTCGCCTGGTGGTCGCCACCAGCATGCGCGTCTCCGACTCGCTCGACGAGGGTACGAGCCGCTTCTACGCCGAGCTGAAGAAGCTGAAGCTCGTGCTCGATCTCGCGCGCAAGGCCAAGAAGAAGGACGGCAAGGAGGGCACCGTGCTCTTCCTCCTCGACGAGATCCTGCATGGCACGAATACCCGCGAGCGCCTCATCGGCGCGCGCGCCATCCTCCGCGAGCTCCTCGCGCAGCGCTCGATGGGCGCGGTCTCCACGCACGATCTCGGGCTCGGCGATCTCGAGGGCGAGATGCCGGACCACGTGAAGAACATCCACTTCGAGGAGCAGGTCGCGAACGACACGATGACCTTCGACTACAAGCTCCGTCAGGGAATCGTCCAGAGCTCGAACGCCCTGCGCCTGATGAAGATGGTCGGCCTCGACGTCATCGAGGAGTAGCCCTCTCCCTCGGAGAGTTGAGTGCTCCCTAGCCGCCGATGCCGCGCATCGAGACTCCGGCCGCGGAGTCCTCGGTGCAGCCCTTGAAGACCTCGCCGTCGGGCTTCATCGTCCAGGCGTCGGCCACGGCCGCAGCGACGCCCGCGGCGTCCCCAGAGCGCGCGAGCGCCGAGGCGGAGACGCCGTCGTTGGTCGCGAGGCAAGGTCGGAGCACGCCGTCGCTCGCGACGCGCAGGCGGTCGCAGCCCTTGCAGTAGGTGTCGCTGGTGCCGGTGATGAAGCCGACCTTCTTCGATGGGTCGTGCCGCGCGAGCAGGTAGCCGGCGGGGCCGCGGTCGGCCTCACGCTCGGCCTCTCCCTGCTCGAGCAGGTGGGCGAGCCGGACGCGCATCTCGCTCGCGGTCACGACCCGGTCCGCAAGATTGGCGCCTTCGCCGATCGCCATGACCTCGAGGAGGCGCGGCACGATCCCGCGCTCCCACGACCAGCGGACGAGGGCCTCGATCTCGGCGTCGTTCTCGCCGCGCACGATCACGGCGTTCAGCTTGACCTCGTCGAAGCCGGCGGCGAGCGCAGCATCGATGCCGCGCAACACCGCGTCGAGCTTGCCGCCGCGGGTCATGCTCTTGAAGCGCACGGGATCGAGCGTGTCGAGGGAGACGTTCACGCGGCGCAGGCCGGCCTCGCGCAGCGGCCGCGCGAGCTTGGCGAGGCGCGTCGCGTTGGTGGTGAGCGCGACGTCGTCGAGGCCGAGCGTGCCGAGCAGGCGCACGACCGCGAGGATGTCGCGATGGAGCAGCGGCTCGCCCCCGGTGAGGCGCACGCGCCGGACGCCAGCCCCGATGAGGCCGCGCACCATGGTCTCCCACGCCGCGAGATCCAGCTGCTCGTCGAGGTAGCCATCCTTCTTGTCGGGACGGCAGTAGATGCACGCGAGATCGCACCGATCCGTGAGCGACAGACGCACCGACCGCGGCGGCGTCGCCGGGCTTGGTGAGCGTCGGGGCTGGAGGACCGTCAGCGCGTGCATGGGCTGGAATCCTAGCGGAAACTCCGAAAAACGAGGGCTGCATCATGGTACGCGGCGACGGTCGCTGCGGTTTCGGGGCCGCCGGCGCTAAGCTCACCACCAATGACGGCGCGCATCCTCACGGTCACGGTCAGCGACACCCGAACCAGCGCCGACGACCGGTCCGGCCGCGCCCTCGCCGAGGAGCTCGCCGCGTTCGAGGTGGTGCGGCACGTGATCGTTGCGGACGAGCCCGCGCAGATCGTCGAGCTCGTGCGGACGGTCATGGAACGCGACGAGGCCGACGCCATCGTCCTCACCGGCGGCACCGGGATCGCACCGCGCGACCTCACCTGCGAAGCCCTGGAGGCGCTGTTCGACAAGCGGCTCGACGGCTTCGGCGAGGCCTTCCGCCGCCTCTCGTGGGAGGAGATCGGCCCGCGCGCCATCCTCTCGCGGGCGACGGCCGGGACCATCGGCACGCGGCTCGTGTTCTCGCTGCCCGGCAGCGAGAAGGCGGCGCGGCTCGGCGCGCGCGACCTCATCGCGCCCATCCTCGCGCACGCCGTCGACCTCGTGCATGGACGCACCGCCCACGGCCACGGCCCCGCCGGCGAGGGCGCGCCGTGAGGGTCACCGTCCTGTACTTCGCCGCGGTCCGCGATCTCGTCGGCAAGGACGAGGAGGCGCTGTCGCTGCCCGACGGCGTGGCTTCGATCGCCGCCATCGGCGACCACCTGGCGCGCCTCCATCTCGGGCTCGAGGGCCGCCTCGGGTACGTGCGCTTTGCACGCAACGAGGAGTTCGCGCAGCCCGCCGACCCCATCGCCGACGGCGACGTCATCGCCCTCATCCCGCCCGTCGCCGGCGGCTAGGGCTTGGTGGGATCGTGGCCGTGGTGGCCGGCGCTCGAAGGGGAGCAGCGCGCGTCGACCCAACCCACCCACGCGGCGCCGGTCGGGCCCCACTCGCGCTTCCAGATCGGTACGCGCGACTTGATGCGATCGATGAGCTCGCGGCAGGCGCGAAAGGCCTCGTCGCGATGGGGCGCGCTCGCCGCGCAGACGATCGCCGAGTCGCCGACGCCGAGCTGCCCCACGCGGTGGATGGCGCTGACGCGCACGCCCTCGATCTCGGACTCGATCTCGTCGACGATCTTCTGCATCTCGCGCTTCGCCATGCCGGCGTACGCCGAGTAGTCGAGGCGCGTGACGGCGCGCCCTTCGCTCTCGTCGCGCACCACGCCCGAGAAGGTCGCGATGCCCCCCGCACCGGGCCGCGTGACGTTCCTCACCACCTCGTCGACGGAGAGGGGGGTCTCGCGGACGTCGACCACGACGGAGAGGCTCATGGGTCCCGGCTCCAGGTGCCGGTCTTGCCGCCGGTCTTCTCGACCAGCGCCACGTCGAAGGTCATGCCGCGATCGATGGCCTTCAGCATGTCGTAGAGCGTGAGCGCGGCGGTGCTCGCCGCCACCATCGCTTCCATCTCGACGCCAGTGCGATCGCGGGCCTCCGCGGTGGCCTCGACGATCGCCTGGCCGCCCTCGAGGCGGATCGCGATCTCGACCCGCGTGAGCGCGACCATGTGACACAGCGGGATGAGCTCGCTGGTCCGCTTCGCGGCCTGGATGCCGGCGATGCGCGCGGCTGCGAGCACGTCACCCTTCGGGGTCTCGCCGGACGCGAGCCGCTCGAACGTCGCGGCGCTCATCTGCACGCGGGCGCGCGCCACCGCGCGGCGCGAGGTCACGTCCTTGGGGCCGACGTCGACCATGCGGGCGTCGCCGTCCTCGGTGAGATGGGTGAGCGGATTCTTGGTCGGCATCCGGAGCTTCCTAACCGCAGAGATCCGACATGAGGAGGACGTCGACCTCGTCACCGGCACCGACCCCGGTGGCCTCCTCGGGGATGCACACCAGCGCGTCGGCCTGCGCCATCGTGGTCACGGCGCCGCTCGCCTGGTTGCCGAACGTCGTCACCGAGAACCCGGCCTCGGCCTGCGACACCACGGCGCGCGCGAACTCGAGGCGCCCTGCGTCGTGGGCGTGCGCGCGGGTCATGCGGGCGCGCGCGAAGGCCGGGAACGGCCGCGCATCGCCCTGGAGCGCGCGCAGCAGGGGCACGCCGAACAGCGCGAACGTGACCATCGCGCTCGCCGGGTTGCCGGGGAGCCCGACCACCAGCGCGTCACGACGACCGGGCCGCGCGAAGGTGCCGATGGCGATGGGCTTGCCCGGCTTGATGGCCACGCGCCAGAAATCGAGCTTCACGCCCACTGCCTCCAGCGCCGGCCGCACGAGATCGTGATCCCCGACGCTGACGCCGCCCACCGTGACCAGCACGTCCGAGGTCTCGAGGGCGGCCGCGAAGGCGCGCTCGGTGGCGACGCGCTCGTCGCGCAGGAACGGCGACGGGTGCGTGGTCGCTCCCGCGCGGCGCGAGGTGGCGCGCAGCGCGACGGTGACCGACTCGGGGATGGTGCCGGGGACGGGATCGGTGCCGGGCCGCCGCAGCTCGTCGCCGGTGGAGAGCACGGTGACGATCGGCCGCTTCGCGACCAGGACCTGCGCCCGATCGAGCGCCGCCGCGAGCGCGAGGTGCGCGGGGCGAAGTCGTGTGCCGCGCGTGAGCGCGACCGATCCCGCCGCGAGATCGTCGCCACGGCGGCGGATGTTCTGGCCGGGCCGCGTCCCTGCCGAGAGCACGGCGACCTCGCCGTCGCGCGCGACGTTCTCCTGCATCATCACCGCGTCCGCGCCGCTGGGGATCGCGGCGCCGGTAAAGATGCGCATCGTGGTGCCGGGCTCGAGCGCTACCGGCACGCCGCCGGTGCGGCTCTCGCCCTTCACCGGAAGGCGATACGGCGCCTCGCCACCGAGATCTTGCGAGCGCAGCGCGTAGCCGTCCATCGAGCTGTAGTCGAAGCCGGGCAGGTCGGCGGACGCGACGAGGTCCTCGGCGAGGACGCGCCCTTCGGCCTCCTCGAGATCGACGCTCTCACCGGCGAGCGGCGGTGATCCGAGCGCGAGGATGCGGGCGAGGGCGTCTTCGAAGCGCAGCATCGGGACGCGAGAAGGCGTACCACGGACGCGATCGATGCGGGAGTCACACCTCGTCGGCGGTGAACGCCAGGACGTCGGCGATCGACGTCGAGCCCGTCGCCAGCGCGACCAGCCGATCGAGTCCGATGGCGTTGCCCCCGCTCGGCGGCAT
>JAYTBL010000050.1:0-2202 GCA_043736975.1 Polyangiaceae bacterium | reverse complement strand
AGAGCGTCGCGTTCACGTCGACCGCGTACCATTCGGTCAAGCCGCAGCCGGTGCAGATCCACATCTCGAGGCTCCCGATCTCCTGCCTGTTGCCATGGTCCGCCGTCTCGAACGAACCCGACCCGAACCGGCATACAGCGGGCATCGGGTACACCATGTTCGTCGACCCCCGGTCCGGAAGCATGACCGGGTGCACACGCCATAGTTTGCGAGAGCTGCACGAGCGGCACGTGAGCGTGGTCGCCATGGACCGACGTTACGACGTCGGCGCGGTCGGTCACAATCGCTCGCGTGCCCGATCATCGTGGGCGGGGACATGGACGCTGGCGTGCATCGTGCACGGCGTCGTCGGTGACGCGCGGGGGTGGCTCGGCAAGCTCGTGCTCGGCGCTCGCTGGTGTCCTTCGCCGTCTCGAGGGTCCCCCGAGCACCGACCCGCTCAACGTGCGCGCACTCGAGCAGATGGCCATCGGAGTCGCGTCGCGATCACCACGGAGGAGCTCACCGAATGGATGTCGCGACCGCTCGGCGCGCTCGACATCTGCGCGGCCTTCATCGACGGCATCCACTTCGGTGCCGAGCTGCAGCAGCACCTGCTGGTCCCGGTTTGCGGCCAACATCGCGCCGACCCACAGGTTCGCCTGTCCCGTCGCGTCAGTGGCCCTTCCGAACCGCGCGGTCCACGTAGAACTTCGTGGTGTCGCCGTTGCTGATCGAGGCGATCTGCACGAGCGACGTGTCGTCGACGAGGATGACCGAACCCTCGCGCCGTGCGTCTGGGATCTCGACGACGATCTTGGCGTTGGCGTCGAACGCCACGAGCCCCTTCTCGATGCTCGAGACGTACGTGAGCCCATCGTGCGTCGCGAGCCCGAACAGGTACGAGCCGTTGTAGAGGCGCGTGCACGTCGTTCCCGACTTCGGGCAGTGGAAGAGGCGCTCCTCTCCGAAATCGCGACTGCTCGAGCGAACCATCACCGCGTCCCCACCGACCACGATTTGCCCCGGCACACGGGGCTCCACGGCCCCGAGAGCGGCGTCCGAGAACGGCGTCAGGGCTTGCGTTCCCGTCCGCGCTCCGTGGAAGATGCCCTTCATCCCGAACCCATAGACCGACGTGCTGTCGAGGGCGACGCCCAGGTACGGACCGTCGAGCGTGCGAACGTCCGTGTACGTGCCGCCGGTGCGAGCAACCTGCTTGATGGTCCGCGGCGTGGTGAAGAAGACGTTGGCTCCCTCCACGAGCAGTCCGGTGAGGTCGAAGAGCTCGTTCTGGCCATGCGTGAGAGCCGTCAGCTTCGCGCCAGCGAGCGAGTACTTCATGATCAGGGGAACGACGGAGCTCCCACCGCCTTCTTGCGCCGCACCGAAGAAGAGGTCGCTGCCGTCGAGCACGAGCGAGCCGCCGTAGGGCGTCCTCACGCTCACCAGGTCCTTGATCGTGCCGTCCGTCTTCGCGATCGAGCGCAGCGCGCCACTCCCACCGAAGACCGACGGCGCGACGAGCAGGTACAGAAAATCGGTGTCCTGCGCCGCGGCGACCACCCGTCCGTCTCCCGTCGCAAGCTCGGCGAGCACGTCATAGACCGGCGGGGCCTTGGGCGTCGTCGGGGTGGTCGGGCTGGCCGGGGCGCTCGGAGCCGGAGCCACGCTGCCCGTGGGCGCTGGGGCGACAGGATCCGAGCCGGTGCTCGACGAGGAGCAGGCGAGCAAGAGACCGGTGAGCAGGCCAAGTGCGCCTGAAGTCAAGGTAGATCCAAGTCGAGCGTGCATGCCTCATGGACGGCCGTGGACAACGGGCATTCACGCCCTCCCTGCGAGGACGATGAGGGTCCCGCGAAGATCTCTTGACGAGATCTGCCGAGATCCCGCGCGCGGGAGCTCGCGCGCGTCTTGAACGAAGATGCGACAAGGAGATCGTGACCACGACCGTCACATCGAAACCGCGGAAACCCGTGCGCGAAGACGCCAGGCCTTGCCTGCCATGCCCCTTCGCCCGCTGGCTGCCGTGTTCTTCTTCGCCCTGATCGCGCCGAGCTCCACCGCGCATGCCGACGAGCCATGCGAGCCGCCGCACGACGAGATGGTCGTCGCCGATCTCGGGCAGCACGTGGTCGGCATCGGCTACCAGCGACCGATCTCGCCGTACCCGCAGATCGACATCGAGCTCGGCTACGCCTTCTTACCGCGACGCGTGACATG
>JAYTBL010000049.1:0-13012 GCA_043736975.1 Polyangiaceae bacterium | reverse complement strand
GCGCGCGACCGCGGCTCTGAGCGAGGCGCTCCTCGCCGCTCGCGCCCCCGCTCATGGGGGCCGCGGCCAGCATGGTCCGCGGCCGACCACCGATGCCGCCGCGCACTGGACGGTCACGATGACCCTCGCTTCTGCGGCCACGACCCCGAAGTCGGTCGAGGCAGTGATCGTCGACGACGCTGGCACCATCGTCGCTCAACGGACGCTGACGGACCGGAGCGCGCGTGTGTGTCTGCCCCTGGCAAGGGCGGTCGGCGCGTGGACCTTGCTCGTCCTCGACGCGGAGATGAACCGCGCGCGTGATGATGACCGCGATCCGGCGGCGGTCTCGGTCGCGTCGTTCGCGTCGTTCGCGGGCGGCGTGCGGCCCGCGAGCGCGACGCTCAGCGCCCTCGATGGGAGCGGCCGCCGAGGCAGCGTGGTCGACAGCGCCCCCGAGCCGCTCGTGCCCGTGGTGACGAGGGCCATCGAGCTCGGCACGATGGTCTACCTCCGGAACGGTCTCACACTGACCGGCGGCGTCGCCGGGCTCTCCCCCTATCTCACCGTGGAGCTCACGCCGAGCTGGGTGCTGCGGCCTGCGCTCTTATTCGGGCGCGCGACCGAACGCGCCGGCGGCGGCGACGGGGTCGAGGGCTTCGTCGCGAGCCACGTGGGGACGCGCACCGACTTCTGCCGCCGGGTGCCAGGGAACTACATCGAGCGGCGGGGGGTCGAGGCCGACCTGTGCGCTGGGATCGAGGCGGGTATCGTCACCCCCAGCAGCGGCACGAACACCACCGTCCGGGTCGGCACCGGGCCCTCGGTCAACATGCGCGGCGAGCTCGGCGGCGGCCTGGCGCTCGAGCTGCGCGGCCTCCTCGGGGCGAACCTCCTCCAGTTCGCTGCGGAACGGACGCCGCTCGTGTTTGCGTCCGCGGAGCTCGGCATATCGGTGAGGTTTCGATGAGCGCTGCCTACGACAGTGTGCATTGCGAGGTAGCGACCGCGCTCCTCGCTCCGATCTCGAGCGGCGAGCTCGTGATCGATCTCGAGCTCGACGTCGAGCCCGACGAGGACGAGGAGCCTTGCCTGACCCCCGAGCCTCCGCAGAGCGGGGTCAAGAGCCTGGTCGTCGCGCGTCATGAGCGCCACACCCCGGCCGACGAACGGCAGCGCGAGCGTGCCTTTCGCGTCGTCTACGACGCCCACGTCTCCTTCGTGTGGAGAAACCTGCGCCGGCTCGGGGTCATGGACCGCGATGTCGAGGACAAGTGCCAGGAGGTCTTCGTCGTCGCGCATCGCCGCTGGTCGGAGTTCTCGGACCGCGGGCACGGCCCGCGCGCGTGGTTGTTCCAGATCGTCCTGCGGGTCGCCTCGGATGCGCGTCGCCATCGCCGGCGGCATCCGGTCGATCCCGATGGCGGCATCGCTCAGGACCGGCAGTCCGTCGAGGCTCCTCAGGCAGCGCTCTTCGCCCGCAAGCAGGCGCTCGATCTCCTCGACCGCGGACTCGCGGCCATCGAGATGTCACGCCGCGCGGTCCTGGTCCTGCACGAGATCGAGCAGATGACGGCGCCCGAGATCGCGCGGACCCTCGAAATCCCGCTCAACACCGTCTACTCCCGGCTGCGCGTGGCGCGCCTCGAGCTCGATACGGAGCTTGCCCGGCTCTCCAGCGCCGACACGGCGCGCGATGCGGAGGTGCGGCGATGAGCTCCCGCAGCAGCGCGACCGACGCGCGTTCGCTCTTCGCTGCAGCCCGCGAGGACGCACCCGACGCCGACGAGCGCGACGCCGTTTTCCGGAAGATCGCGCTCGCGACCGGGATCGCTGCGAGCGCCGCAGCAGCCGCGTCCGTGGCGCCGGTCGCCCCCGCCGCCGCCGTAGGGTCGGGCGCCTCTGCGGGCGTGTTCTCGCTCAAGGTCCTTGCGATCGGCGCCGTCATCGGCGCCGCGTGTACGGCACTTGGCGCCGTGCTCTTCGTGACCTTCGCGTTACCCGATGGGCCAGCCGGCCGCGTCCGCGTCGGCCCGGATGCGCACGTGCGGACGGTCGCTTCCGGCGCAAAGCTCGCGAGCCCACGGGCCCGCGAGCTCGATCCGAGCGAGGCGACGGCCCGCGCTGCGCGGCTCGCGGACGAGTCGAGGCCAGCACCCGACCCCACCGTGACGCCCACCGCGCTCGCAGACCCGCCCAGCGATCTCGCAGAGGAGGCGCGCCTCGTCACCGCCGCCCGCACCGCGCTCGTTGCGGGTGAAGCGGCGCGCGCGCTCTCTCTCGTGCAGGCGACGCGCAAGCTGAGCGCCCGCGCCCTGGAGCCAGAGGAGCTGGGCCTCGAAGCCCGCGCGCTCCGGGCGCTGGGCCGCGCCGACGACGCCGCCGCCACGGAGCTCGTCCTCCGCCGTCGCTACCCCGAATCCGCCCTCGCCCGCTGACGCCTACGGGCCGGCGTCGAGCTTGGCGCGGAGGATGCGCGCCGCCTCTGCGTACACCTTGTTGTTCGGCTCGCGCTTCACGAGCTCCTCGTACGCTGCCGCCGCGCGGGCGGTGTCGCCCGCCGCGACGAAGTCGACGGCTTGGCGCTCGAGGCTCTTGGTTCCGCTCGGCGTCGTCGGTCCACCCGCGTCTTTGTTCGGCTTGCCACCGGTCGGCTGAGGCGGCGCGGGAGGCGGGTCGGTCGGCGCCGTAGCGATCCCGTTCGGCACGCAAGGCAGCGGCGTGTTGGGCGGCCAGTTGGGCGGCGGGCAGGGAACCCCCGCGGGCCACGGCGGCATCACCGGCGGCGTGACCAGAGGCGCCGAGGAAGCGCCGCTTCCCGCGGTCACCGGCGTACCCTTGCCGCCGTCGACGGAGGCCACCGGCTTACGCTTCGGCGGCGGATCGTCGTCCTCGGCGAGATAGAGGATGCCGCCGATGATGAAGAGCAGGCCGGCGACGATCTTGGGGATCGAGTTCTGCTTCAGCTTCTCGACCAGCGCCTGCGCCCCGTGCGCGGGTGGCGCCAGCGGCTGCTGCTGCTGCATCCCCTGTGGGACCGTACCGTAGCCGCCGGCGCCCATCGCGCCCTGCTGCGGCGCTCCCGGGCCGTTCGGACCCATCGCGAGGTACGCGCCGGATCCGTTGGGATAGCCCTGCCCACCCGGTGGCCCGTACGGCGGCTGGTTGGGATCGAAACCCTGCTGCATCGGCGTGGGCGGCGGCTGGTCGTGATCGAACCCCTGCGGCGGCGCCCCGTAGCCCGGCGCCGGCATCCCGGCCATCGCGCCTTGCACCTGGGTCGGCGGCGGCCGCGCGTGTCCGCCGGAGGCCATGCGCCCGCCGCCGGTCGTCTCCAGCGGCGCGATGCGCGTCGACTCGCCTTCGTCGGGCGCGGACGCGAACTCGCCGGGCTTGAACGGGCGGTCAGCCTTCGGGAAGGCGACGGGGGAAGACGACGGCGCAGGCTGCGGGATCGCGCCGCGCGGGCCGCTCTGCATGCGCGGCGGAGGCGGCGCGGCAGCCACCGGCATCGAGTTGCCCGGCATCGAGCCGGGACCACCGGGCGGCGCCTGCACGGGCGGGCTCATCGCGAGCTCGGTGGCCTGGTTGTCGTCGGCGATCAGCGACCGGAACCGCAGCCGCGCCTGACCGACCTCGATCATGCATGGTGCATGCAATTCCGTCCACGCCTTGCCGACGCGGAAGCCGTCGACGCTGGCGGAGTTCGACTCGTCGGCGCTCTGCAAGAAGAGCGAGTTGCCGTCGAAGTAGACGAACGCGTGAACGTCGAGGACGCGGGGCGACTCGATGCGCCACATCCCTTTCTTGCCGACGCTGATCGGCTGGAGCTCGTGCCCCATGGAAAGCGGGATGAAGGCAGGCTCACCGATGCCCGTCTCGATCTCGATCACGTGCGTGGTGGCGGGGTTAGCCATAGTGGCCCTGGCTACGCTCCCCGTTCTTGGCCGCCTCGTACACGACCGGCGGCAGATCGACGCCGTGTTCGTGCAGCTGCGGTAGGCACCGCGGCAGGACCCCGGACGGAACGATGTCGCTGATGATGGCGCCCCGGTCGTCGAAGCCGTGATAGTTGCGGACGAAGATGTCCTGCATGATGTACTCGCCCTTCACGGCGTCGAAGCCGAGCACCTCCGTGAGGTGAGTGATCTTGCGGCTGCCATCCTGCAGGCGCGAGACCTGGCAGATGATGTTCACGGCCGACGCGAGCTGGATGCGCAGCGCGGTGAGCGGCATCTCGATGTCGCTCATCATCGCCATCGTCTCGAGGCGCGAGGTGGTGTCGCGCGGATAGGTCGCGTGGAGCGTCGACATGCAGCCGCCGTGACCGGACGTCATGGCCTGGATGAGGTCGAGCGCCTCGCCGCCGCGGATCTCGCCGACGACGATGCGGTCCGGCCTCAGGCGCAGGGTGGCGCGGAACAGCTCGCGGATCGTGACCTCGCCGCGGCCCCGCGGATCCGCCGGCCGGGCCTCGAGCATGCAGATGTGATCGCGCTGGAGCTGTAGCTCGCGCGAGTCCTCGATCACGACCACGCGCTCTCCCTCGGGAATGAACGACGAGAGCGCGTTGAGCATCGAGGTCTTGCCGCTGCCGGTGCCGCCGGCGATCAGCACGTTCAGCTTGGAGACCACGAGCGCCTGGAGCGTGGTGGCGAGGTCGGGCGTGAGCGCGCCGAAGCCGATGAGGCGGTCGACGGTGAGCGTCTCCTTGAAGAAGCGGCGGATGGAGACGCACGGCCCGTCGGGCGCGGCGGGCGGCAGGATGGCCTCGATGCGCGAGCCGTCGGGCAGGCGACCTTCGAGGATCGGCTTGAGCTCGTCGATGTGCTTGCCGACGTACTGCGCGGCGTTGCGGAGCGCGGCCACGAGCGCCTCGCGCGTCTCGAAGCGCGCATTCGTGAGGTGGAGCTGGCCCTTGCGCTCGACGTAGATCTGGAACGGGCCGTTGATCATGATGTCGCTCACCGACGGATCGTCGAGGAACGGGCGGATGGGCGCGAGGAACTGGAGGAGCGTCTCCTCGAAGACTTCCTTGGGAATGATGTCGGTGCTCAAGGCATCCTCTTCAGGAGTGAGGCGCGGGCCTCCTCGGCGTGGGAGCCCGCGGGCTCGATGCGCAGGTACTCACGGAAGTGACGGTCGGCGCCGACCACGTCACTCTCGCTGTCTCGCGCGAGGACGGCGAGCGCGTAGTGCGCCGAAGGTTCGTCAGGGCGCGCGGCGACCACCATCTCGAGCGCGCTCTTCGCGTCCTTGGTCTCGCCGATCGCCGCGTAGATGGTCCCGAGCACGAACCGGGTGCGGACGTCCTCGGGGTGCTTGCGCAGGTGGTTCTCGGCGTGCTGGATGGCGGAGCGGTAGCGCCCGGTCTGCACGCAGACCTGGAGGAGGAGAGGGAGGACCTCCTTGGGGTTCGCGCCCTGATCGAGCGCGGCCGAGAGGTACTCCTCGGCGCGCGTCGTGTCCCCGACGGCGGCGAACGCCTTGCCTCGATCGACGAGGTTGTCGGTCGTGGCCTCCTTGCGGAACGTCGCCATGTCCGCCTGGGCCTTCTCGGCGGGCGTCGTCGGGCCGCAGCCGACGGTCATGATTCCGGCCGCGCAGAGCGCCAGGGCACACGAAGACTGGGCTACGATTTTTTCGTGCCCGCCTTGAGCTTCAACTTGCGTTCCAGATTCGAGAGCCATGTGACGTAGTCGCCGGACTTGCCCTCCGTGAATTGTAAGAGAACCCGGACCTCTTTTTGGGCACTTACGTAATCCTCGACCGTCAAAGCATGGTCGAGCCTCACGCGCCTGGTACGGAAATCATCGGTGATATCACGGCGAAGGAACTTGGCCGACTCTTCAGCGAGATTGCCGGACCCGTTGTCGCCGCCAGCCCGGAAGCATACCGCGGCGGCCTCGTACGTCGGAACCGCCTGGACGCCGTCCTGCACGTGAAAGGGGCGACGCTCGCGCTTCGCATCGGCCAGCGCCATCTTCTCGCGCGCGAACGCGAGCGCCTGGCTCCCGCTGTAGGGACAGGAGGCGACCGCCGCCTGCCACAGCTCGGGCGCCTGTTTCGGGGAGGCCTTCGGTCCGGCCTCGGCCGCGTCGTCGACGAGGATGGTGTAGAGGCCGAGCGGAACGATGATCGCCACCGCGAGGTAGACGATCGGGCTCGGCTTCTTCTTGGGACCACCAGCAGTGCCGGCGGCGCCTTCGGTGAGCTCGACCTGGATCTGGCAGCCGCCGACGCCGAGCATCGCGCCTGGCGGCAGCGGAGCCTGCTGGAACGGGATGTTGTTGATGGTGGGCGGCGGCTCGAAGCTGAGCGCGCGCGCGAAGATGCCGGCGGGTCCTAGCTCGATGAGCACGTGCTCGACGCGCGCCTGGTCGACGGGCAGCCGGATCTCGCAGTGCGCGCCGCTGCCGATGAGCACGCGCTCGGCTTCCATGCTGAGCTGGTCGACCTGTCCGGTGTGTTGCCGGATCTGGAACTTGAGTGTCCTCATCTCAGAGACCCTCGGTGATGTTCATCATCGCAGGCGCGATGATCAGGGCGAGCACGGCGAGGAAGATCAGCATCAGCGGGCCGGTCATCTTGACGCCGGCCTTCGCCGCGAGCTCCTCGGCGCGCACCGAGCGGCGCGTGCGCGAGGTGTTCGCCTGGATGAGCAGGACCTCGGCGACGGGATTGCCGCGCTCCTCCGCCTGGACGAGCGAGTTGACGAACTCCGAGACCGACGCTGCGGGCGCGCGCTCGGCGAACGTGATGAGCGCATCCTTGCGGGTGCGCCCGAGGTTGAGGGTCTGGAGGATCAGCGTGAACTCCTCGACCAGCGGGTCCTCGGGGTTCGACGACTTGTCGACGACCTGACGAACGCCGCCCGGGAAGTCGAGCCCGGCGCCCATCGCCAGCGCGAGGAGATCGATGACGTAGGGGAGGCCGCGGCTGATGTTCTTGATCCGCTCCTGGGCCTCGCCGCTGACGATCATGTAAGGCGCCACGGCGCCCAGCACGAGCCCGACGATCGCGAGCAGCGACGTCATGTCGAGGAAGAGCCCGGCCACGAAGCCGAGCGCGCTGCCGGCCGCGGACGAGACGAGGTAGAGCGCGAGGTATTCCTCGGCGGTGAGCCCGAGGAAGTCACCGGCGAGCGAGACCTGGCGATCGAGCGCGGCGCGCTGCTCCTCCGAGGGGATACCGCTGATGCGCACCCCGAGCCAGCGCACCAGCGGCTCGATGGCGGCCCACAGCTCGTTCGTCTGCAAGGCGCGCTGGCGCTTCAGGCCGCGCAGGCCGAGGCGACTCGCCACGCGCGTCGGCGCGCTGCCCACGGTGTACGAGGCGAGGGCGATCGAGAAGAACACCGCTCCCGCCGCGCCGAAGCGGTAGAGCAGGACCATGAGGCTGACGCCGGTGAGCTTCAAATCCATGGTTCGACCTCAGAAGTCCACGGCCAGGACCTTGCGCGCCAGCACCAGCGCGGAGACCCAGGCGGTGATGACGAACGCGATGATTCCATAGCCGGCGAGGCTCTTGGTGAGGGGGTCGAAGTACCCCGGCCACATCACGCCGAACCCGACGATGAAGACCAGCGGCATCGCGCCGATGACCCACAGCTGCATGCGGCCGTCGGCGGTCTTGGTGCGGATGACGCCCTCGAGGCGCTTCATCTCGCGCAGCGTCGTGGCGGTGGTCTCGAGGACCTTGGGAAGGTTTCCGCCGACCTGCCGGCCGATGAGGATCGACGAGAGCGCGGAGTCGAGCTGCCGGCTGCCGACGCGCGACGCCATGTGGAGGAGCGCCTGATCGAGCGTCGAGCCGACCTTCATCTCCTTCAGCGCGAGGTCGACCTCGGAGCGGATCGGATCGTCGATGACGGTCACGACCGAGTTGAACGCCGCGCCGATGCTGGGGGTGGCCTTCAGCGCGTTCGCGAGGGCCAGCATGAAATTGTCGAGCTGGTCCTCGATCTTGAGCACGCGCTTCCGCTGCTCCATCTGGAGGTAGACCGTGGGAACGATGGCGACGAAGAGGCACATTGCCCACCAGAACGGGACCTCGAGGATGAGGTTCGCCGAGAACAGCAGGAACATGATCGCCATCTGCGAGAGCGCGATCAGGCGACCGGGCGTGAAGATGAACATCGAGCGCATCTTCCGCTCGAGCGACGTGCAGTAGCGCGCCCAGTAGCGGTAGGGCAGGCCGTTCTCGTCGGCGGCCATCGACCAGGTGCCGATGAAGAGCGCGAACGTGATGACGCCGAGGCTGCTCCAGCGGAGGACCTCGACGGTGTGGAGTCCGTTCTTCATGCGCTCCTCACAGGTATGGCTCCCCGCGCTTGACGAGGCCCATCACGATGAACGTGGGCAGGAAAGAGGGGAGGTAGCCGGTCGCGCGGAACTCTCCCTCGACCTTGCCCTTCTCGCCGGTACCGGTGCGGATGAACTCGAAGATCGGCCGCATCTCGATCTCGTTCGACTCGCGATCGATGCCGATGATCTCGCTGATGGCGGTCACCTTGCGCGAGCCATCGGAGAGGCGGCTCTGCTGGACGATGAGGTGTACGCTCGAGGCGATCTGCTCGCGGATGGCGCGCATCGGTAGCTCGAGGCCGGCCATGAGCACCAGGGTCTCGAGGCGGCTCACGGCTTCCATGGGCGAGTTCGCGTGGGTCGTGGTGAGCGATCCGTCGTGGCCGGTGTTCATGGCCTGGAGCATGTCGAGCGCCTCGCCGCCGCGGCACTCGCCGACGACGATGCGGTCGGGGCGCATGCGCAGCGCGTTCTTCACGAGATCGCGGATCGTGTACTCGCCGCGGCCCTCGAGGTTCGGCGGCCTCGTTTCCATGGAGACGACGTGGGGCTGCTTGAGCTGGAGCTCCGCGGCGTCCTCGATGGTGACGATGCGCTCCTCCTCCGGGATGGCGCCCGAGAGGACGTTGAGCAGCGTCGTCTTTCCCGAGCCCGTACCGCCGGAGATGACGATGTTCTTCTTTGCGTGCACGCAGCGCGTGAGGAAGCGGCCCATGCGCTCGGTCATCGTCCCGAACGACACGATCTTGTCGAGCGTGAGCGGGATCTTCGCGAACTTCCGGATCGTGATGCACGAGCCGCGCAGCGCGATGGGGCGGATGACGGCGTTCACGCGCGAGCCGTCCTTGAGGCGCGCGTCGACGAGCGGCGAGGACTCGTCGATGCGACGGCCGAGCGGCGTGACGATGCGCTCGATGACGGCGCGTACCCGCTCGTCGTCGGTGAAGCGCGCGTGCGAGAGCGTGATCTTGCCGTGCTGCTCGATGTAGATGGTGTTGGGATCGACGACCATGATCTCGCTGATGGTCGGATCGGCAAGGAAGCGCTCGAGCGGGCCGAGGCCGAGCGCCTCGTCGGCGAGCTCGCCGATGAGCGTGTCGGGCGAGATGTCCTTGGGGATGCGCCCCTCGAGGCCGGCCACGATGCGTCGCAGCGCGTTGAGGACCTTGGGGCGCATCGACGGATCATCGAGCTTCTTGGCGTCGATGGTGGCGAGGTCGAGGTGCTCGAGCAGCAGCTTGTGGATCTCGCGGCGGAGGTCGACCTCGGCCTTCTGCTTCGCGTCATCGCTGCGCATCGGCAGGTGGACACCCGCCGCGGGGGGCGCCGTCCCGACGTGCGCGATGATCGGGTTCATACCGGTCACCGCAGGCATCGCGCCGCTCATCGCCATCGCGCCGGAGCCGGAGCGCGCGAGCATGGCGTTGCCGTGACCGTGGCCGTTCTGCGATTGGGCCGGGTTCGGTCCGGTGGCGTGCGCGCCGGAGCCCGCCATGCGGGGGCGCGTGTCGATGGGGTTCGTGCCCATCGGTACCTGTGGCCGGGACTGCATCGCCGCGTGCTGGGCAGCGTTCTGCTGGTCGGCCGGATAGACGAAGACGGTGAAGTCACCGACGACGATCGGCGTGCCGTAGGGCACCTCGACCGAGTCGCGGCGCAGCAGGAGGTCGCCCGCGATCGTCCCGTTGGTGGAGACGTCCTCCACGCGCAGCGTGCCGTGCCCCGCCTGGATGACGGCGTGTTGCCGCGAGACGAGATCGCTGTCGAGGCGCAGCGAGCACTGGGGGTGACGGCCGATCGTGAGCGGGCCGTTCGCCGGATAGAGCTCCGTACGCTGCATCCCATCGTCTGACTGCACGACGACTTGCAAATGCATCGCTAAGGGCCCCTATTTCGCGGACGGTGGCGTCTTGGGGTACGTGTCGAGGTACTCGATGTCGCCCGAGTATTCCTTGTAGGTCCCGAGCGCGTTGTTGATCAGCTCGAGCGCGCTCTTGGGCACGGTGTCGACCACGCTCGGCACGATGAAGACGGCACCCTCGGTGTCCTGCTTCTCCTGAGCGTGCGTCCCGAAGAGCAGACCGATGACGGGGATCTCGCTGAGGCCCGGCAGGCCGGCGACGTTGCGCTGCTGGGACGAGGTCTTGATCCCGGAAAGGATGAGCGCCTGCCCGAGCTTCAGCGTGACCTGGGTGTCGAGCTTCGTGGTGAGGCGGCCGGGAGGGCCGTTCGCCGACGACGGCGCGGTGAGGTCGGCGACGTCGGCGGAGAGCTTGATCTCGACGTCGCGGGAGTTCGAGTCGTAGCGAGGCAGCACGGTGACATTGGTGCCGAACTTCACGCTCACGATGTTTGCCGCGCCGACGCCGGTGAGGAGGAAGTTCGTCTCGCCGCCGTTCTGGAACGTCGCCTCGTTGCCGTTCGCGGTGATGACGCTCGACTGCTTGAGCACCTTCGCCCAGCCGTGCCGAGCAGCGATGTCGAGGCGAGGCAGCGGCTGGTTCACGACCGAGGCGTTCGCGGTCGTCGTGGTGCGCGAGATGAAGTCGGCGGTGATGTTGTTGGTCACCACCGGCTGGCCCGCCACGGTGGTGCCGAGGATGTTCGCGGGCCAGCCGACGCCGACGTTGTAGCCGGACGTCTTCGAGTACTGGACGAAGAAGAAGTCGAGCCGGATGAGGAGCTTCCGCTCGGCGACGCCCACGGTCACGAGCGAGTCGACCTGACCGCCGTACACGGTGACGATCTGCTGGATGCGCTTGAAATCCTGCTCGGTGGGGACCGCGCCTTCGAGGAAGATGCGCGAGCCGACGCGCCGGCTCTTCACGCCCGGGAAGGGCTCGAGCAGCTGCTGGATCTCGCGCTCGACCTGCTGCGGATTCCGGTTCGCGACCGAGATGTCGTAGGTGGTCTGCGCGCCGTCGCTCTTGATGAGGAGGAGCGTGGTGGTGCCGGGCTTCTTGCCGGTGACGACGAAGGTGCGACCGTCCGGGGTGGGGACGACGTCGACGACGCCCTTCACGCCTTCCGAGTACTCCTTCACGCCGGTGGCCGAGAGGGTCTTGGTCTCGCCGACGGCGAGCGAGATCTCCTCGTGCGCGCCGCCCTTCTGCGCCCAGGCCTCCCGCTCGCTCAGCGCGAGCGCGGTCAGCGAAGCGACGGAACCCAGGACAGCAGGAGCGAGCGCGAGGAGCACGCCAAGGCTGCGTACTCGCATGCGGACTCCGCTCACTGACCGCCTCCGGTGATGTTCACGGCGGGGCCGGAGCCTCGGACACCCTTGATCTGGCCGCGCTTGTTGGGGTCGAGGATGGAGTCGAAGTTGATGTCGGTGACGCCGGCCTTCTGCTGGTCGTCGGGGTGACGAACGGCGACGGCGAGGCGACCACGCTCCGCGGCGAGCGCGATGATCTGCGCCTCCGAAAGCGTGAGGCTGAGCGTGAGGAGGTTCTCCGCGACGAAGCCCTTGTCGCGCTGATCCATCGCGTCGGGCGAGGTCTCGCTGCCCATCGCGAGGACGAGCACGCGCTGGAGGAGGACCACGGCGCTCTTCGCCTCGGTGCCACCGGCGCCCAGGACGCCGATGACGTCGACGTAGTCTCCAGGGCGCAGGAGCGTGATGCTCGTGTCGTCGCGCGCGGCGCGGATCGAGACCGCGCGATAGCCGGGCAGGACCAGCGAGCTCAGTTCCTTGTGATCGTCCGAGCCGGTCGCGAGGTCCGTCCAGAGGATGAGCTGCTGCTCCTTCACTGTCGTCCCGAGTCGGAGCCCGAGGATCTTGTTCTTGTCGACCTCGCGGATCGTCCGGTCGTCGACGTAGGCCATCGGGACCTCACGGACCGACACGGCGTCGTCGGGGATGGGCTTGCCGCGCTCGAGTCGACGGAGGGCAATGAGCAGCTTCACCTTCTCGCCACCGGACGCTTCGAGCTCGAAGCGGCGCTGGTAGAGGAGGAGAAGAAAGACGCCCAGAATGCCGACAACGAGGGCGATGAGGAGAGCGCGACGATTCATCCCAGACGAATGTTACCCCGTTTCATTGCAGACGCGTCCTACTTCAGTGCGCGCTTGGCCGGAGCGCCCGTCGGATCCTGCGGGAGGTCGAGCATGTTGGGCGTCGCCGGCAGGCCGCTCGCGACGCCGTTGACGCCCGCGAGACCCAGAACCGTCATCGTTCCGTCCTTCGGATCTTCCGACATGGGGACCGTGGCGAGCGTCAGCACGACGTTGTTCTTCTCGTAGACCCGCCCGATGCCCTTCGTGCCTGGCTCCACCTTGCTGAGCTCGGGATCCACGGCTGCCCAGCCCTGGAGTTGCAGCTGATCGTCGTAGAACTGGGCGTTCTTCTCGGGCGTCTCCTTGTTCTGGTAGACGTTCACGCCGAACGGAGACTCGTCGAGCCGGGCGGAGAACGCGCGGCGTGAGTCGGGAAGGCGGGGGATCTCGCCGCCGAAGTCGACGCCCTTGACGTCCTTGGACTCGTCGCCGACGAGGTCGAAGATGCTGAACGTGTCGTCCGTCCACGCGGTGAGGACGTGCGTATTTCCCTGGTCGGTGGTCTTTGCGTACACGTAGCGCGCGGCGCCGAGGCTCCCGAGGTCGCCGGTCTCGGCGAACTCCTTCGCGGCGTCGCCGAGCGACTGCTTCGATTTCGGGGTCTTCGTGAAGCAGACCACGACGCCTTCGCGCCGATCACCGCCGCGCATGACGCCCGTCGACAGCCACTT